>JAFTTU010000043.1 GCA_017466635.1 Bacteroides sp. | reverse complement strand
AGCACAAGGGTTCCACCTCTTCCCATTCCGAACAGAGAAGTTAAGCCTTGTCACGCCGATGGTACTGCGTTTGTGGGAGAGTAGGTAGCCGCCGTTTTTAAGTGAAGCCTTCGATACAGCAATGTGTCGGAGGCTTTTTTTATACATTCCTCTTTAATTGTTCTTGAATTTATAACGAAATAAATCGAATCGATTAGAAAATGTAGTTTATTTCAAGAAAAAAGTTGTAAATTATTTTGCTGGTATAAAATAAACGATTACATTTGCACCGTTCAAATAAATAACGGAAAGATGAATCAACAGTATCTACATATTTTGCTATCTGGTATTATTATTCTATTGGCGAAGTCAATGGGAAGTGAGTGTCGTATATGCTAATATGTATTTGTTGGATGATATATACAGCCTTTCTCACTTCCCGGTGTGAAAGGCTTTTTTATTGGAAATAAATTAAAAGATATTATAAACTGAAAGTTATGAGTGACAGATTATTTATTTTTGATACCACTCTTAGAGACGGCGAACAGGTGCCGGGGTGTCAGTTGAATACGGTGGAAAAGATTCAGGTTGCCAAGCAATTGGAAGCATTGGGTGTAGACGTGATTGAAGCAGGTTTCCCTATTTCCAGTCCTGGCGATTTTAACTCAGTAGTTGAGATTTCTAAAGCTGTGACTTGGCCGACCATTTGTGCTTTGACACGTGCTATCGAACGGGATATCGATGTGGCTGCACAAGCATTGCGTTTCGCCAAACGTAAACGTATTCATACAGGTATCGGTACTTCCGATTCACATATCCGTTATAAATTCAATTCAAGTAGAGAAGAAATTATTGAACGTGCAGTACAAGCCGTACGCTATGCACGTAGATATACGGATGATGTGGAATTTTATGCTGAAGATGCCGGACGTACGGACAATGAGTATTTGGCACGTGTTGTTGAAGCAGTGATTACTGCTGGAGCTACTGTAGTTAATATTCCGGATACAACAGGTTATTGTCTCCCTTCTGAATATGGTGCAAAGATTAAGTATTTGATGGAACATGTGGATAATATTGATAAGGCTATTATTTCCACACATTGTCATAATGACTTGGGTATGGCTACTGCCAATACTATCGCCGGAATCATGAATGGTGCCCGTCAGGTGGAAGTGACTATCAATGGTATCGGTGAGCGTGCCGGTAATACTGCTTTGGAAGAAGTGGCGATGATTATCAAGAGCCATAATACGATTGATTTGGATATGAATATCAATACGCAGAAGATTTATCCGGCTAGCCGTATGGTATCGAGCTTGATGAATATGCCTGTTCAACCGAACAAGGCGATTGTTGGTAGAAATGCGTTTGCACATTCATCGGGTATCCATCAGGATGGTGTATTGAAGAATGTACAGACTTATGAAATCATCGACCCAAAGGATGTAGGTATTGATGACAGTGCGATTGTATTGACAGCCCGTAGCGGTCGTGCTGCTTTGAAGCATCGTCTTCATATCTTGGGTGTAGAAATGGATCAGGATAAACTTGATAAGGTTTATGAAGATTTCTTGAAGCTGGCTGATAAGAAGAAGGACATTACCGATGATGATATCTTGGTATTGGCAGGTGCAGACAGAAATGACAATCATCATATCAAGTTGGAATTCTTGCAGGTGACCAGTGGTGTAGGTGTACGTTCGGTGGCTAGCTTGGGCTTGAACATTGCCGGTGAACGTTTCGAATCGGCTGCCAGTGGTAACGGTCCGGTCGATGCAGCCATCAAGGCTCTGAAGAAGATTATCGACCGTCACATGGAGTTGAAGGAATTTACCATACAGGCTATCAGCAAAGGCTCGGACGATATGGGTAAGGTTCACATGCAGGTGGAATACGATGGTCAGATGTACTATGGTTTCGGTGCAAATACCGACATCATCGCAGCTTCGGTTGAAGCATACATCGACTGTATCAACAATTTCAAAAGATAAAGTTATTTAAGTTAAAAAGATTGATTATGGCAAATACATTGTTTGATAAAATATGGGATGCACACGTGGTGCAGCAAGTAGAGGATGGTCCTACCCAACTTTATATCGACCGTCTCTACTGCCACGAAGTGACAAGTCCGCAAGCATTCGCCGGGATGCGTGCCCGTGGATTGAAATGTTTCCGTCCCGATCATATCTATTGTATGCCGGACCATAATACGCCGACACACGATCAGGACAAACCGATAGAAGACCCGGTATCCAAGACACAGGTGGATACTTTGGCGAAGAATGCAGAAGATTTCGGGTTGAATCACTTTGGTATGATGCACCCGAAGAATGGTATCATTCACGTAGTAGGACCGGAAAGAGGATTGACACTTCCGGGAATGACCATTGTTTGTGGAGATTCGCATACTTCGACGCATGGAGCGATGGGAGCTGTTGCATTCGGTATCGGTACCAGTGAGGTGGAAATGGTTTTGGCTTCGCAATGTATCTTGCAGGCTCGTCCGAAGACGATGCGTATCACCATTGATGGTGAATTGGGTAAAGGGGTGACTGCCAAGGATATGGCACTCTACATGATGTCGAAGATGACGACCAGCGGTGCGACCGGTTATTTTGTGGAATATGCAGGCTCGGCAGTCCGTAACTTGAGCATGGAAGGTCGCTTGACTCTCTGTAACTTGAGCATCGAAATGGGTGCCCGTGGCGGTATGGTAGCTCCGGATGAAACGACTTTTGAATACATTAAAGGTAGAGAATATGCTCCGAAAGGCGAAGAATGGGACAAGGCATTGGCGTACTGGAGGACATTGAAGAGCGATGAAGATGCTGTCTTTGACAAGGAAGTGCGTTACGATGCAGCCGATATCCAACCGATGATTACTTACGGAACCAATCCGGGTATGGGCATGGGCATTACGGAACAAATTCCTCAGAGTGACGGAACGGCTTCTTTCGAGAAGTCCCTGAACTATATGGGTTTTCAAGCAGGTGAAGGTTTATTAGGTAAAAAGATAGATTATGTTTTCTTGGGTGCGTGTACCAACGGTCGCATTGAGGACTTCCGTGCATTTGCTTCCATCGTGAAGGGACGTAAGAAGGCCGAAAATGTGATTGCTTGGTTGGTACCGGGTTCTTGGATGGTGGATGCACAAATTCGCGAAGAAGGATTGGATAAGGTATTGGCAGAAGCGGGTTTTGCTATCCGTCAGCCTGGATGTTCGGCTTGTTTGGCGATGAACGATGACAAGATTCCGGCAGGCAAGTATTCGGTATCGACATCGAACCGTAACTTTGAGGGACGTCAAGGACCGGGTGCCCGTACTTTGTTGGCCAGTCCGTTGACAGCAGCTGCTGCTGCCATTACGGGAGTGATAACAGACCCAAGAGAATTCATGTAAAAATCAGTAGGTATGAAACAGAAATTTAATATCATAACCAGTACATGTGTACCATTGCCTTTGGAAAATGTGGATACCGACCAGATTATCCCGGCACGCTTCTTGAAGGCAACAACCCGTGAAGAGAAATTCTTCGGCGATAACTTGTTCCGTGATTGGCGTTATCGTCCGGATGGTTCGCTGAATGAAGATTTTGTTTTGAATAATCCGATGTATGGAGGAGAGATCTTGGTAGCCGGTAAGAACTTCGGTTCGGGAAGTAGCCGTGAACATGCTGCTTGGGCGATTGCAGGTTATGGCTTCCGGGTAGTGGTATCCAGTTTCTTTGCAGATATCCATAAGAACAATGAATTGAATAATTTCGTGCTTCCGGTAGTGGTGAGCGAAGGATTCCTGAAGGAATTGTTTGACTCGATTGAAGCCGACCCGAAGATGCAGGTGGAAGTGAACCTGCCGGAACAGACCATCACCAACAAGGCTACGGGGAAGAGCGAACATTTTGAAATCAACGGATACAAGAAACATTGTCTGATGAACGGATTGGACGACATCGATTTCTTGGTAGCCAACAAAGATAAGATTGAAGCATGGGAGAGCGCGTCAAAATAGAAATTATGGACACGACGCTCCGTGATGGTGAGCAGACCAGCGGAGTATCGTTTGTTCCGCATGAAAAACTGATGATAGCCCGCCTCTTGTTGGAGGATTTGAAGGTAGACCGCGTGGAAGTGGCCTCTGCCCGTGTTTCTGAGGGAGAGAAAGAGGCGGTTCGCATGATTTGTGAATGGGCGGCGCTTCAGAACCACCTTCATAAAGTGGAGGTACTGGGCTTCGTGGACAGAAAGTCGTCGGTGGATTGGATACGTGATGCGGGATGTCGGGTGCTGAACTTGCTGTGCAAAGGTTCCCTGAGACATTGTACCCAACAGTTGAAAAAGACTCCCGAGGAACATATCAACGATATCAAGGATACGGTCTATTATGCGCACAGTCATGGAATTCAGGTGAATGTATATCTGGAAGACTGGAGCAACGGTATGAAAAACTCTCCGGAATATGTCTTCCAATTGATGGATGCCTTGCAGACGACTCCCATCCAACGCTATATGTTGCCGGATACGTTAGGTATCTTGAATCCGCTCCAAGTCATCGAATACATGCGGAAGATGAAGAAGCGTTATCCTAAGAAACATTTCGACTTCCATGCGCATAACGATTACGATTTGGCAGTAAGTAATGTGCTGGCTGCTGTGTTGAGTGGGGTGAAAGGACTTCATACTACCATCAATGGTTTGGGAGAACGGGCCGGGAATGCACCGCTTTCGAGTGTGCAGGCCATCTTGAAAGACCATTTCGATGCCATTACCAACATCGATGAAAGTCGCTTGAATGAGGTAAGTCGGGTAGTGGAATCCTATTCCAGCATCATGATTCCTGCCAATAAGCCGATTATCGGTGAGAATGTATTTACGCAGGTGGCAGGTGTGCATGCTGATGGGGACAATAAGAACAACCTCTATTGCAACGACCTCTTGCCGGAACGATTCGGACGCAAGCGAGAATACGCATTGGGTAAGAACAGTGGCAAGGCCAATATCCGAAAGAACTTGGAAGACCTCGGCTTGAAGTTGGATGATGAATCCATGCGTAAGGTTACGGAACGCATCATCCAATTGGGCGACAAGAAGGAGTTGGTGACACAGGAAGACTTGCCTTACATTGTGAGTGATGTATTGAAACACGATGTCGAGGACGATAAGGTGAAACTGAAAAGTTATATTGTGAACTTGGCATACGGCTTGAAGCCGATGGCAACCGTCAAGGTGGAAATCCATGGCAAGGAATACGAGGTCAATTCGAGTGGAGACGGTCAGTACGATGCTTTCGTACGTGCTCTCCGGAAGATTTATAAGGAAACCTTAGGTCGAAAGTTCCCGATGCTGACCAACTATGCCGTAACCATTCCTCCGGGTGGGCGAACCGATGCCTTCGTACAGACAACTATCAGTTGGAGTTTTGAAAACAAGGAATTCCGTACACGCGGCCTCGATGCCGACCAGACGGAAGCTGCCATCAAGGCTACCATGAAGATGTTGAATATCATCGAAAAGGAGTATGAAAACGTGGATTAAGAATATATTAATATTTATTGGATGTGTCTCGTTTTGGATGCTTGTTAGACTTTGTTTTAAAGGAACGATAGAACCATTGTTTGATAGTTTATGTTTAGCCTCAAGTTTTGGTGTCGGAGTTTTAGCAGTAGTGAGGGTTTTTCAAAAGAGTAAATATAAGGAAAAAGATTAATAACTATGAACTTTAAAATAGCAGTATTACCGGGTGACGGTATCGGTCCCGAAATCTCCGTGCAAGGCGTGGATGTAATGAACGCCGTTTGCGAAAAGTTCGGTCATCAAGTGAGTTATGAATATGCTATCTGCGGTGCAGATGCCATTGATAAAGTGGGTGACCCATTTCCTGAAGAAACCTTTCAGATTTGTAAGAATGCTGATGCAGTACTCTTCTCGGCGGTAGGCGACCCGAAGTTTGACAATAATCCAACGGCTAAGGTACGTCCTGAACAAGGATTGTTGGCGATGCGTAAGAAGCTTGGCTTGTTTGCCAATATTCGTCCGGTACAGACATTCAAATGCCTGATTCACAAGTCACCGCTTCGTGCGGAATTGGTGGAAAATGCCGATTTCATCTGTATACGTGAATTGACAGGCGGTATGTATTTCGGTGAGAAGTACCAAGACAATGAAAAGGCGTACGATACCAACTTCTATACCCGTCCTGAAATTGAACGCATCTTGAAGGTAGGTTTTGAGTATGCTATGAAGCGTAACAAGCATTTGACAGTGGTAGACAAGGCAAACGTATTGGCTTCATCCCGCTTGTGGAGACAAATTGCCCAAGAGATGGCACCTCAATATCCGGAAGTGACCACTGACTATATGTATGTGGACAATGCTGCTATGCGCATGATTCAGGAACCGACCTTCTTCGATGTGATGGTAACTGAAAATACTTTTGGTGACATCTTGACGGACGAAGGTTCGGTGATTAGTGGTTCCATGGGCTTGCTTCCTTCGGCTTCGACAGGAGAGAGCACACCGGTATTTGAACCGATTCATGGTTCCTGGCCACAGGCCAAGGGCTTGAATATCGCTAATCCGTTGGCGCAGATTCTTTCAGTAGCCATGTTGTTCGAATATTTCGACTTGAAGGAAGAAGGTGCTTTGATTCGAAAGGCGGTAGATGCTTCGCTCGATGCCAATGTCCGTACACCGGAAATTCAAGTAGCCGGTGGTGAGAAGTATGGTACCAAGGAAGTCGGTGCTTGGATTGTGGATTATATCAAGAAGGCATAAATTTTTGGCACGGATTACGCGGATTAACACGGTTCTATAAGATGTTTATATCAACAAAAACCGTGCAATCCGTGTAATCCGTGCCTAATTATAATCAGAACTTCTTCACCCGAATGTGGCAATACGGTTCACCACCCGTTTTGTCGTAATAATGCTGGTGATATTCCTCACCTTCCCAAAACTTTTCGGCAGGACGGAGGATGGTATTCACTTCATGTCCCATGGAACGGAGCAACTCAATAACTTTTTCTGCTATCTGTTTCTGTTCATCGTCCAAATAGAAAATCTCACTACGGTATTGTGGACCGATGTCCGGACCTACACCGTCCGTTTGGGCAGGGTCATGAATTTCGAAGAATACCTTACATAACTCTTCATAACTAACAATATCGGCATCGTAATCCACGATAATTGCTTCTACATGGTGGGTCAAGTGTGCTTTCACTTCCGGATATTTCGGATTCTCTTCCGGTCCTCCGGTATAGCCCACTACTGTATTCAGAACACCGTTCACTCGTTGGAACTGGTGTTGCACGCCCCAGAAACATCCGGCGGCAAATATGGCTCTTTCTTGTTTCATATGCTTAAAAGGATAGATTGATGTACAAATATAATGACTTCGCATGAAAAGAGAAACGAACCTTTATATATTTTTGAGGAAAAGTAAAGAAAGGTAAGGAAGGATTGTATTACCTTTGTGCTTTATTAAGAAAGAATGATGAGAAGAATACATTTTTTTTTCGTGGCATGGTTGTTGGGGATGCAACTATATGCACAGACATACGATGAATTGATAACCCGTGCCATGGATGCCATTGAGAAGGATAGCCTTTATCAGGCAGAGGGTTATTTGAAGAAAGCCTTGCAATTGGAACCTGCCAATATGCGGAATGCCTTGTTGTTTTCCAATCTTGGAACCGTGCAGCGAAGAATGGGAAGGAAGAAAGAGGCATTGGAGTCATATTCGTTGGCTTTGAACCTGACTCCCTATTCCATCACTATGCTTCTGAACCGCGCTTCGTTGTATCTGGAGTTGGACTATCTGGATAAGGCATATGTGGATTATTGCAACGTGATTGATTTGGATGCCAAGAATACGGACGCACTCCAGTTCCGGGCATACATCTACATGCGCCGTAGACAATATCAGGAGGCCAAAAATGATTATCAAAGCCTGTTGGAGGTTCTTCCGGACGACAAGACTGCCCGGATTGGTATAGCGATGGTCAATCAGAAAATGCAGCGCTTTCGCGAAGCTTTGGAAGAATTCAATCGCTTGATAGTGGATTATCCGAAAGATGCTTCTTTACTGAAGGCCAGGGCCGAATTGGAAATCGACTTGAATACTTTGGACATGGCTTTGCTCGATTTGGAGAATGCGGTAAGACTGACTCCCAATGATGCCGAACTTTATGTCATGTGCGGTGAAATCTATTTGGAGCAAGGTCGCAAGCGGGAGGCTTATGTAGCTTTCGAAAAGGCCATCGAATTGGGTGTTCCTCGTCCGGAACTACAGGAACAATTGAAAGCAAGTAAGGGAAAATAACCTTACTTGCCTATGATTTGCTTGATGGTTTCTACAAAATCCTTGCCGTATCTTTCTTTCTTGTACTCTCCGATACCGCTGACCATTCCGAATTCTTCCAAGGTGGTCGGTCGTTGGATGGCGAGCTGGTGCAAGGTCTTGTCAGATAAAACAATGTAAGCCGGAATGGCTTGTTGGTCGGCCAGACGCTTGCGGAGCAGGCGGAGCTCTTCAAACAGTAATTGGTCTTCTTCACCCACAATGATATCCGGATGCGCCTTGAACAAGGCTGGTTTTTCGGCTTCTTTTTTCTTGCCTCTGCCTTTCGTCTCCTTTTCTTCCCGCTTGATGACTACCAGCATTGCCTTTTCTTGACCATACAGGACTTTGGCTCCGGCTGATGTAATCTTCAGGTGATTGTTCTCGTTGTAGGCCACTTCGAAGTAACCCAAATTCAACATTTGCAACAGATAGTCCTGCCAATCCCGTTGAGGAATGTCGCGTCCGGCACCAAAGGTCTTCAGTTTGTCATATCCCTTTTCTACCAGTTCGTCGATGAAGTTACCCCGAAGGATGGCAATCAACATGCGGGTACCGATTTGTTGGTCGGCCCTCATGATGGCGCTCAATGCTTTCTGCACAATGATGGTACCGTCAAACCGTTCCGGTGGATTCTTGCATACGTCGCAATTGCCACAATCGTGGTCCATGGTTTCCCCGAAATAGTTGAGCAGGATGCGTCGTCGGCAGATGTCCGATTCAGCATATTGTTGCATGCGGTTCAGTTTTTCCAGGTTGATGGCTTGCTGACCGCTGTCCAAGGCAAACTTGGAAAGCATCACCAAGTCGCCCAAGGAGTAGAACAGGAGCGTATCGCTTTTCACTCCGTCTCTTCCTGCACGACCTATTTCCTGGTAGAAACTTTCGATACTCTTGGGCATGTTGTAATGAATTACCCAGCGGACATTGGACTTGTCGATTCCCATTCCGAAGGCAATGGTCGCACAAACCACTTGCACCCGGTCGTTGATGAAATCTTCTTGTGCCTTGTCTCTGGCCGATGCGCTCAGTCCGGCATGATAAACCGTTGCTTTCACCCCATGTCGGAGGAGCATCTCTGCCACCTTTTCCGTCTTGTCCCGGCTCATGCAATAGATGATACCACATTCGTTGGGCCGCTTGAAGATAAATTCCAGAATCGTACGAGTCTTGTCTTTCTGTTGGTAACCTCTACGGACATCCAGACTGAGGTTCGGACGGTCGAACGATGAAATATATGTCTTCGGATTCTTCAATGCCAGTTGTTTGATGATGTCCTGGCGGGTTATCTTGTCGGCGGTAGCCGTCAAAGCCACTATGGGTACTTGCGGGAATTGTTCCCGAATGGCCTTCAGTTGCGTATACTCCGGTCGGAAGTCATGTCCCCATTGCGAAATACAATGTGCTTCGTCAATGGCAAACAAGGAAATCCGCATATCTTTCAGCAAGAAATTCTGTTCCATCAGCAGGCGCTCGGGAGAGATGTAGAGTATCTTCACTTTCCCTTGCACACATTCTCTGCGGAGCATCAGATTCTCCGTGTCGTTGTTGTTGCTGTTCATGGCCCGGGCAGCTATCCCGTTGGCACGCAAACTTTCTACCTGGTCTTTCATCAAGGAAATCAGGGGAGAAACAACAATGGCCGTTCCTTCCATCAGTAGTGCAGGGAGCTGGTAGCAAATGGACTTTCCACCTCCCGTCGGCATCAGTACTACACTGTCCTTCAATGCCAGGATGTTTTCGATTATCTCTCGTTGTAAAGGACGGAAAGAATCGTATCCAAAATAGGTTTTTAATGTCTGTAGCATCGTTGTATGGATTAATTTCGGCAAAGGTAATAAAAACTTTGATTGGTCATGCCATGAATGGGAAAGGAATGAATTTTAAAAGAATGTCGAATAATATGAAAATAAAAATGCAAAAATAATTGCATAAAAGAAAAAGAATGGCCAAATTTGTAGAAAATTAGGATTTACAAGAAACCCAATAATTAAAAAAGAGATGAGCTATAAACTAACAGAACAAGAAACACAATCGGAAGCTCCTAAGAAATTGCCGTATAATCTTAGGGAAAAGCGCGAAAAGGACGCTGCTTACCGTACCATGATCCGTGCCGATTTGGCAGACGAATTGTATCAAAAGATAGTTGATATCGTTATTGTAAAGAAGAAATATAAAGACCCGAATTTCTCTTCCAAGGATTTGGCTAAGTTGTTGCAGACCAATACCCGTTATTTGTCTGCTGTAGTCAATTCCCGTTTTGGAATGAATTATTCGTGCCTGTTGAACGAATATCGTGTGAAGGATGCTTTGCGCTTGTTGGCTGACAAGAAGAACGCTGATAAGAATGTAGAAGAAATCAGTGCTATGGTTGGGTTTGCTAATCGTCAGTCGTTCTATGCAGCATTCTATCGCATCGTAGGAGAAACCCCGAACGGTTACCGTAAGCGTGTGTTGGCGGCTAAGGCTAAGAAATAATTAAAGTACAAACATACAGAAAAAGGAAAACCGGTGTTTTCCTTTTTTTGTTTCATTATTGAATCAAAGGAAATGAAAAAGTTAATCATGACAGGAATGATAGGAACGATGTTGTTGGCGGGATGTAGCCAGAGTAAGCAAGAATCAGTACCCGATTCTTTTGACTATACGGTAGAGCAGTTTGCCGATTTGCAGTTGCTCCGTTACAAGGTGCACGGATTCGAAGAATTGCCCTTGCAGCAGAAGAAGTTGGTCTACTATTTGTCCGAGGCTGCTTTGCAGGGCCGTGACATCTTGTTCGACCAGAACGGCAAGTACAATCTGATTATCCGTAAGATGCTCGAAACGGTTTATACCGATTATCAGGGAGACCGTACCGATGCTAACTTCGTGAATATGGAAACCTACCTCAAGCGTGTATGGTTCTCGAATGGTATTCACCATCATTATGCAGCCGACAAGTTTGTGCCGGGCTTTACGCCTGAATTCTTGAAGGCGGCGTTGGAAAGTGTGGATGCCAAGAAGCTTCCTCTGGCAGAAGGAGAGACCTTGGACGAACTCTGCAAGGAAGTCTTCCCGGTAATTTTCGATGCGAAGCTCATGGCCAAGCGTGTCAACCAAGCCGATGGTGAGGACCTGGTATTGACATCGGCATCCAATTATTACGATGGCGTGACTCAAAAGGAAGCCGAAGAATTCTATGGCAAGATGAAGAATCCGAACGATACCATGCCGGTGATGTTCGGTATGAATAGCCGTCTGGTGAAGGAAAACGGAAAGGTACAGGAAAAGGTATGGAAGTCGGGCGGCTTGTATGGACAGGCTATCGACAAGATTATCTATTGGTTGGAAAAGGCCAAGGGAGTAGCCGAAAACGATGCGCAGAAGGCAGTTATCGAAAAGATGATTCAGTTCTATCAGGACGGTGACTTGAAGACATTCGATGAGTATGCCATCCTTTGGGTGAAGGACTTGGATTCCAGAGTGGATTTCGTGAATGGCTTTACCGAAAGCTATGGTGACCCGTTGGGCATGAAGGCCAGCTGGGAATCGATTGTCAACTTCAAGGATTTGGAAACAACCAAGCGTACCGAACTGATTAGCGCCAATGCCCAATGGTTCGAAGACCATTCACCGGTAGACAAGCGTTTCAAGAAAGAAGAAGTGAAGGGCGTGTCGGCCAAGGTGATTACAGCTGCTATCATTGCCGGCGATTTGTATCCGGCTACCGCTATCGGTATCAACTTGCCGAATTCCAACTGGATTCGTAGCGTGCATGGTTCCAAGTCGGTGACTATCGGCAACTTTACCGATGCTTACAACAAGGCGGCTCATGGAAACGGATTCTCGGATGAATTTGTATATAGCGAAGTGGAAAAGGCCTATCTGGAAAAGTATGGTGACTTGACTGGCGACCTTCATACCGACTTGCACGAATGTCTCGGTCATGGTTCCGGACAATTGCTTCCAGGTGTAGACCCGGATGCCTTGAAGGCGTATGGTTCTACCATCGAAGAGGCCCGTGCCGATTTGTTCGGTCTGTACTATTTGCCGGATGCCAAGATGCGTGAATTGGGATTGACTCCACACGACGATGCTTACAAGGCCGAATACTATTCTTATATGATGAACGGCTTGATGACTCAGTTGGTACGTATCGAGTTGGGCAACAACGTAGAAGAAGCCCACATGCGTAACCGTCAGCTCATCGCCAAGTGGGCTTTCGAGAAGGGTGCTGCTGAAAAGGTAACCGAACTCGTCAAGAAAGACGGAAAGACCTATGTGAAGGTGAACGATTACGAAAAGCTCCGTGGCTTGTTCGGTCAGTTGTTGAGCGAAATCCAGCGCATCAAGAGTGAAGGCGATTTCGAAGCGGCTCGTCAGTTGGTGGAAAACTATGCCGTAAAGGTAGACCCTGAATTGCATCAGGAAGTGTTGACCCGTTATGCCAATTTGAACTTGGCACCTTACAAGGGCTTTGTCAATCCGGTTTATACTGCCGATACTGATGCTGCCGGCAACATTGTCGATGTGAAAGTCAGCTATAACGAAGGCTATGCCGAACAGATGCTGCGTTATAGCAAGGACTATGCTAACCTTCCGTATAGAAACGAATGATGATGAATACCCATACTCAAGAAACCATCAAGGAAATCAAGAAACAGTTCCGTTTGTTCATGAACGGAATTGTTTCCCAAAGCATGCGTGAAAAAGGGCTCGACTATAAGTTGAATTTCGGTATCGAACTTCCACGCCTGAAGGAAATCGCGGCCAAGTTCGAGAAGAACCACGATGTGGCACAAGCCTTGTGGAAAGAAAATATCCGTGAATGCAAGATTCTGGCAGGCATGTTGCAACCTGTCGACACGTTCTATCCCGAAATCGCTGATATTTGGGTAGAGGACATGCATTATCCCGAAATCGCCGAACTTACGTGTATGAACCTCTTTCAGCATTTGCCTTATGCCTCCGAAAAGGTTTTCCAATGGATGGCGGATGAAGGGGAATACTTCCAGTTCTGTGGATTCATGCTCATGGCACGTCTGCTGATGCGAGGCAATGAAATGAACGAACGGGCTGAGAATGAATTCCTTGACCAGGCGATGGCGGCTCTCCAAGGAGAAACGGGAATGGTATGCCGTGCAGCATCGACGGCTTTGAAGAAATATGCTTCACAATCGGAAGCCAATGCCAAGAATTTGCTGAAAATGCTTCAACCGTTGACCGGTTCCGGCAAGCAGGAAGTGCTGTCTTTGGTCGAAGATGTAAAATTAGAGGCAGAATCTTTGCATTAAACTTTCAAGTTATCATAAAAACGTTTAACTTTGAAGGCTGAACAGATTACCCGTATGGAAGAAAACGTTAGAGAGACAGTCAAACAAATGCTGACCGATTATTTGCAGAAGAACGGACATCGAAAGACGCCCGAACGATATGCTATTCTCGATACGATTTATTCCATCGAGGGACATTTTGATATCGAAATGCTCTACAACTACATGGAGAATGAAGGACATTTCCGGGTGAGTAGGGCAACACTTTACAATACCATCATCCTGTTGTTGGATGCGAACTTGGTCATCAGGCATCAGTTCGGAAGCTCTTCCCAATATGAAAGGGCTTACCGGAACGAAACGCATCATCACATGATTTGTACGGAGTGCGGTAAGGTGACGGAATTTCAGGATGAGAATCTGAAAGGAGCCATTGTGGCTACCAAACTGAAAAGATTTACAGCCTATCACTATTCCTTATATATATATGGGATATGCAGTAGATGTGCTTCAGCGAAAAGAAAAAGAATAAATAACATAAAATCAAAGTAACATGAAAGTAGATGTCTTGTTAGGTTTGCAATGGGGTGACGAAGGTAAAGGTAAGGTAGTCGATGTACTGACTCCGCGTTACGATGTAGTTGCTCGTTTCCAAGGTGGCCCGAATGCAGGTCATACATTGGAGTTCGAAGGTCAGAAATATGTACTTCGTTCTATTCCTTCGGGTATTTTCCAGGGTGATAAGGTAAATATCATCGGTAATGGTGTCGTTCTTGATCCGTTGTTGTTCAAGGGAGAAGCTGAGGCGTTGGAAGCCAGCGGCCATCCGTTGAAGGAACGCCTCCACATTTCCAAGAAGGCTCATCTCATCATGCCTACTCACCGTGTGCTCGATGCAGCTTACGAAGCAGCCAAGGGCGATGCCAAGGTAGGTACCACCGGTAAGGGTATTGGCCCTACTTATACCGACAAGGTAAGCCGTAACGGTCTTCGTGTAGGTGATATCCTTTGCAACTTCGAAGCGAAGTATGCTGCAGCCAAGGCTCGTCACGAACAGATTTTGAAGAGCATGAACTATGAATACGATATCACTGAGTTGGAAAAGGAATGGTTGGAAGCCATCAACTATCTCCGCGAATTCCATTTGGTAGATAGCGAACACGAAATCAATGGTTTGCTCCGTGCCGGCAAGAGCGTGCTCTGCGAAGGTGCCCAAGGTACATTGCTCGATGTGGACTTCGGTTCCTATCCGTTCGTTACTTCTTCGAATACCATCTGTGCAGGTGCTTGTACCGGTTTGGGTATCGGCCCTAACAAGATTGGCAACGTATATGGTATCATGAAGGCTTATTGTACCCGTGTAGGTTCAGGTCCGTTCCCAACCGAATTGTTCGACGAAACCGGCAAGACTATCCGTGACCTCGGTCATGAATACGGTGCGGTAACCGGTCGCGAACGCCGTTGCGGTTGGATTGACTTGGTAGCTTTGAAGTATGCCATCATGGTGAATGGCGTCACTCACCTCATTATGATGAAGAGCGACGTGCTCGATGGTTTCGATACCATCAAGGCTTGTGTAGCCTACAATGTGAAGGGTGAAGAAGTGGACTACTTCCCATACGACATTACCGAAGGTGTAGAACCTATCTACGTGGAACTTCCGGGTTGGAAGACCGACATGACCCAAATGACCAGCGAAGACGAATTCCCGGAAGAATTCAATGCATACGTCACCTTCTTGGAAGAACAGCTCGAAACTCCTATCAAGATTATCTCTGTAGGTCCTGACCGTGCACAGACTATTGAGCGTTATACCGAAGAAGATTGATTTTTTGCTGTCACTCCTGTCACCGGGACTTAATTCGTTCTATTTCAGTGGAAATGCGGTGGCAGGAAAGGTGCAACGGTCGTGTCACCCGTGCAACCGAAAAATGTAAGTACTCTCATCGCTATGTGTGAGTACTCTCGCAAAGGGATGAGAGTACTTACACAAGTCGATGAGAGTACTTACGTTATCCATCGCTTGTACGGAAAAAATAGACGCTCAAAACTCATCACTCATAACTCAAAACTCATAACTGAAAAAACGCTTCATGAAGCATCGGCTTACACTCCCGCATGTATGTGCCAACGCTTCAGTATGTATGTGCCGATACATACGTATGTGTTTGCGGTAAGATGTATAATCTTTCGGCGAAACCTTCTACATCTTTCTCGGAAACCTTCTAAAGGTTTCCTGAATTTTTTTTTGGTTGCAGGAGCAACACGACGGTTGCACCACTGCTGCCACCGCTTTCGCGATGAATCCCAAACGGTTAAGTCGAGGTTGCAGGAGTGTAAGCAGATGATTGAAATTTTGTGTAGGAAAGGAGTTTTTTAGTATATTTGCGCTTTACTAGATGAAAACCGACATGAAAAGAACGCTTACCCTATATCTGTTGCTTTCCTTGCTGCTCCTGACGGGCTGCAACGACCCGAAGCATGTGACCGATGCCTTGACCCGTGCCGAGGCGCTGATGAACGAACATCCCGACTCTGCATGGACAGTGCTGAATGCCCTTTCTCCCGATGAAATGGGGCAAAATCGCACCCGTTCCCTCTATGCCTTGCTCTATACCCAAGCGCAGGACAAGACCTATCGCGACGAAACCAACGACTCGCTCATCTCTGTGGCGGTGGATTACTACCGCGATACTGACGATGTACGCCACAAGTTCCTTTCCTATTATTATAAAGGTAGGGTATACACCAATGCCAAGGACTATCTGAATGCAATGACCTGCTACATGGAAGCGGGACAATTGGCGGATGCCGTGGGGGATGATTACCTTTCGGGCTTGCTTTATGCGGAGTTGGGACGGATTTATCGCTTGTATTATGATTATCCTAAGAGTTTGGAAGCTTATCAAATGGCTGCTGAATGTTATGAACGTGCAGGGAAGATTCGTCATCGGAATTATATGTGGTATAATCAGAGTAGTATTTATCGTAATATAAATGAATACGGAAATAGTGAAAGAATGTTATGGCTGGCTTTGGAGGCAGGCAAAATAGAAAATGACAATTCTTTGATTATCTTGTGTTTGGGGGATTTGGTGGTGATGTACGTTGAGAAGGAACAAATGTCGGTAGCAAAAGAATTTTATCGGGAAATGGAATTGTTAATTGGAGAAGATTATGGTTCCGCTTACTTTATGGGACAAATGGCAAAGATGCATATTTCAGAAAAGGATTACTATCGAGCAAGACTAAATATTGAAAAAGGATGGAGGAATGCGAGAAATCGCATTGATTCTGTTGGATTATATTTTTCTTCAGCAGAATTATTCAGTTCGTTGGGTGAAGATAAGAAGGCATATCAAGAATTGCTAAAAGGTGTTTCTTTACAGACCGAAGAAGCGCAACAAGCCTTGCAGCAACCGGTCTTGACGGTTCAACGTGATTATTTGTCGGAAAAGTTGGAGTTCGAAGCTTATAGACTTCAGATGGAAACGCGTTTGCGTATTCTTTATATTCTACTCTATTCTTTAGTTGTCATAGTTGTTGTTTATGTATTGTGCCGTAAATTGAAGAGAGAAAAAGAAAAAGCTCGTAAAACCATTGATGAACTGAACAATGAGATACTTCAACGGGATAAAGAAAGCCACCATAAGATTGAATCATTATTGGCTGAACTGGAGGATAAGGATAAGTCTACTTCCACCACTATTTTTAGTCTTCGTACCGAACTTCAGAAAAAGGAAGAGGACTATCATCAGTATATTCAGGAAGCCGAAGAGTTGCAACATAGCTTAGAGAAGCAGTTGTCTCATAAGATAGTTCTAGGGTCAGAGGTATTCAAGAATTGGTTTGCTTCCATGAGTAAATTGTTATTGATTTTAGTTCAGAAAGGAAAAGAAGACACGAAGAACAAGAAGCTTCGTAAGGAAATCACGCTATGGCAAGAAAAGTACTATGGGGGAAACAAAGCATATCGTGAAGTGGAAAGATTGGTAAATCTGTATAACGATGATGCGATGATGCATTTCCGTCAAGAAATGGAATGGACGGAAGAGGCGGATTATCGTCGGGTTTGTTATTTCTTTGCTGGGTTTTCGATTCACTTGATAGCCATACTGATGGGCGAAACGGAAGATTCTGTCTATCAGAAACGACATCGTCTCCGTAAGTATTTAGAGACTTCTGACTTGCTGTATAAGGACTTATACTTGGTGTTATTGTGCAAGTAGTTGATTGATAGTTACTTACGTTATGCACCCCCTAAATAAACTGCTTAATGCGTTGATTATCAGATAACTATGTATTCTGTCAAAATTAAACTTTTTGACGGGATGTATAGTATTGATATTCAGTGTATTATGGTTTCGTTTGTCAAATTTGGATTTACTGTGTTTCTTGGTAGGCCAATAAATAAGTTTTAACTTTGCAAAGTGAAATTGAGTTATAAATCTTAAATGAAATATATGGTAAAACATCTTTTTCTAAATCTTTTGCTTTGTAGCTGTTTTTTTGCAGCTTGTGGTAGTGGTGGCAATAAAACTTCATCGGAAAGGCAGGTTACGGAAGATGGAGTTACGGTGATTCCTATGGATGCCCGACCGGGCGACGTGTTGAACCTTTCGGATTTTGCAGAATCCATCGAGCTGATTCCACTTGAAACAACAGATGATTGCTTGATAGGTTGGATGCCGGAAATCATAGCGACGGAGAAGTTCTATTATATGATTTCAGCAGTAGGGTATGACTTTCAGAAACTCTATGTATTCGACAAGCAGGGGAAGTTTGTCCGTCAGATTTCCGGTCGTGGGCAAGGTGGAGATGAATTTATCGAGATTAGGGATTTTGATGTGATTGGTGATTCTATCATCAAGATAGGGGATGTCTTTGCTATCCGGACATTTAATTTGGAAGGAGAACTATTGTCTAGTAAGAAAATTAACAGTGCTAATAGTGAAGATGTTACAACGCGTGAAATAGTTTCGATGAAAGGAAATACTATATTATTCAATATGGGAAAACCTGATTCAAGAAGTGCGGAAAATTTGTTGTATCAATTGGACGATAAGGATAGCGTGCGGACAGGTTTCTTTGAAGTTCCTTTTTTGGCAAATCGAATCAGTACTTATTTTGTAGATGCTGCAGCCATGACCAAGGATGAGGAATATGTTTATTTCCACTTCCCTTGTGATAATTATATTTATCAGATAGATGCGGAAACTTTGGATTATTTTCCGATATACAAGGTGGATTATGGGGACAGGACTTTTACATGGGATATGTTTGACGAGAATGGATATGAAAAAATTTGGTCAGCACAAAGAAAAAAGGAGAGTAATGTGGCAATGGAGCAAATTCTTTCCCTGAATGATTATTTTTTGTTTACTTCCAGGGACAATGAAAAGAATTATTATTTCAGTTTGTATTCCAATCGCACGGGTAAGATTTTGAGTGGAAGTAAGTTGAAAGACGATATGTACTTCAAAGGTAATATTATTACTTTATATGGAGGTAAACCAGGGTCAAATTTCAGAAGTCGTCTGAGCAATGATGGAGGCTATTTGCTTTGGCCTATACCGGCCGAAGTGCTGTTGAAAGGAATTAAGGCCTATTATGATGTATTGACACCTGAAAGATGGAATTTGTTTTGCAAGAAGTATCCTCGGTTAGTTGAGGTGTGCGAACAATTGAAGCATGATGACAATCCTGTGTTGTTGAAGATTAAGTTGAAGGATTTTTGACGCAAAAAATAACATATTATGAAGAAATTTATTGTTTTAACTTTGCTTATATTGGGAACGCTTCAGAGTTATGCCCAATTCTCCTACTCCATCAAGGCAGGTTGGAGTTGGCCGAATATCCATAATGAAACATTGCCTGGTCATAAGGTTCAGTCCGCTTTTACTTTGGGTGCTGCGGTTGATTATCAACTTAATGCTTATCTTGGACTGCAATCAGGACTTAATTATAAAAGAGTAGGTGAAGAAAGTTCTGAATGGTCGGTAGGTGGAGTTTCCCAATTTCATGTGCATAAATATCATGCTTCGTTTTTAGAAATCCCCTTACTGTTGAGTGCAAAAGTGAATCCCGAAGTTCAGAAATGGGAGTTTATTTGGTATGTAGGCCCATATATGGATATTCCTATTGACAAAAAAGGGCGTTATGAGACATTTTATGGTATCATGGCAGCTGCCCAATTGGAAATCTGTTCTCATTGCTTCATCCGTGGAGAATACCAATGGGCATTGAAATCTGATTATGATGGTATTGACGAACGTCGAACCAATATGTTTTCCGTTAGTCTCGGTTATCGGTTCTGAATTCGCAAAAACAAGGAATATATAGTCAGGCAAGGATTTCATGATTCTTGCCTGATTTTATGTAGATATGGGGATGACTCCGAAGAAAGTATAGAAAAAGTAGAATGAACAAAGAGTAAATGTATGGCAAAAGATAGAATAATCAAAGAACAATTGACGGAACTGCTGGACACATACTACAACGGTTCCTTCCCGCAAATGGCGTGTGAGTATATCCGCTCCACGGGGATGACGAAGGAAGAAGTGGAAGCATTGTTGGAAGCGATGAAGGGAGTTGTGAGTGGTTGGAAAGGAGATGAATAAGATTTTTTTTGATAATCTATTTGGTGGATATAAATAGAATGTCTACCTTTGCAACACCAGAACCCCCAAGCCTCTTTACAATGCTCAAATCGGGGGTCGTTTTTTTTTACATATACTACTATGACAGAGACATATCCTAAAAAGTACAATTCACCTGACGACCTGGTTGCTTTACTAATCCAAAGAGGTCTAACAATAACCGATGAAAGTATTGCAAGTCAATACATACGCAATATAGGTTATTATCGTTTGAGTGCATATCTCTATCCGTTGCTGGATATTCCTAAGGAAAAGCAAATCTTCAAACAAAACAGTTGCTTCGGCAAAGCGTTAGAATTATACCGCTTTGATAAAAAGCTACGTTTATTTCTTTTCAATGAAATCGAGAAGATTGAAATTTCTTTTCGAAGTTCTCTTGCAAATATTGTATCGGAAGAAACAGATAATATTTTCTGGATTACTGACCCTTCAATGTTTGCCAATTCCAGCAAGTTCAATAAAACGTTAGAATTGATAGACAAAGAACTGAAAAACTCAAGAGAAGATTTTATTCAACATTTTAGGGAAAAATACAGCAACCCATATCCACCGGCATGGATGCTTGTCGAAATATTGCCTTTAGGAGTGGTAACACGTATCTATGACAATCTTGCTGATAATGCATTGCGTAAGAAAATAGCGGCACGTTTCTTGTTGCCTGTGCCTGTATTTAGCTCATGGATTACTATCACAACACTGGTTAGAAATACATGTTGTCATCATTCGCGCGTATGGAACAAAGAGAATGCCATAACGCCAATGTTGTTGAAAAAGCCTCTGTGTAGATGGATCTCCAAAGAGATCTCTCCTAATCGTGCATTCTACGATATTTGTATTCTTAAGTGGTTTGTCAATGTTATTTCTCCTGAAAATGACATGAAAAGGCATCTTAAGAAATTACTTTCAGATTTTCCTAGTGTAGATGTTACTGCCATGGGATTCCCTAAGAATTGGGAAGAAGAGCCTTTATGGTGTTCCGCTCCACGGGAATGACGAAGGAAGAGGTGAAGGAGTTGTTGGAAAAAATGCAGCAGCAGAAGAATGAATTAAAAAATTGAAACCACGCTTGCCTCTAGCAAGCGTGGTAGACTTTTATTATGACTAAGAGTTTTGGTCACTTCTTGAGACTGTTTCGGTCAAAACGCCAGCTACAACGTATTTTATTGCTTCTGCTCCTTAGCAACGGCTTTCTTGTAGGTATCGCTATAACCACCATAGATTGGGGCAGGTGGTACATGCTTCACATGTCCGTTGTTCTTGAAGGAACCGTCTTCGTTCTGACGTTTGATGTTGCCATCGATGTACTTCACGAGCAAGTACTCGTCCAATGACTTCCATTTGTTGAAGAGCTGGTTGGCTTGATGAACAGAGAAGTTGGTCAAGTAATCTTCTCTATCAGTTGCATTGGTCATCTTCAAGGCTTCGGCATCTGCCTGAGCGGTCATTTCCATCATGGCGTATTCGTGCTTGTCGATGTTCTCGCGCACTTCCTTGCCGATTTGGTTGTAGCGCAAGTAAGCGAACTGGGCAATGCGGTTCTGCAACCAGAACATGGAAGTAGGAGAGTATTCTATCATGCTACCATTGCCGAAGGCATAGTGCTCGGAGATTGCGTTGGAGCAAGCATAGAACGGTGAGAGCGGAGAAGTGCCGGCATCGTCTACAGCAAACCAGAAGAGGCCACCTACTTCGTTCGGCAACCAACTACGGCATTGGCCTACAAACCAGAAACCGGTCTGCTGGGTAGCGATGGCACGTTCGTTGTGTACCTTCACTCCATCTACTTCATAGCTGGACGGACGCCAACGGTAAGGTACTTCATGACCACCGGCGGAGATGCCCTTAGTCATGTCGAATTCTGTACCTTCGTAATGGTCGCGCATCATGTCGGCCACATCCTTGACCGAAAGTTTTTCTTTGGCCTTGACATAAAGAGGCATGCGGTTCTTCGGATTGTCACCACGGGCAAAGTCGATGTACTTGCTCATGTCTTCGGCTCCATGACGGTTGAAGAAGCTCCATACACGGGCTTCGCAAGAGTGCATACCCGAGAAATCCAACGGACCATACGTATCGGCAAAGCTGAAGTCACTTCCATCGCCTTCGTACAAACCACATTCCTTGGCGTGAGAAATCACATCCTTGGCATAGAGGCAGTTCTCAGGGTCGTTCTTCGGGAAGGTAGCTATACGGGCACAATTGGCATGAGCCGAGATGTAACCGTCAGGGATGCGGATAGCCACCCATACGGCACCCTTGTTCACGTTCTTGCCTTTCTTATTATATTTAGGCTTCTTGCCGATGATGTCCATGAACCATACTTCGTTCGGGTCGGCAAAAGATATGGACTCGCCCGATGAGGCATAGCCATATTCGTCGGCCAAGGTAGTAAAGATTTCGATGGCTTCGCGAGCCGTCTTGGCACGCTGGAGGCAGATGTAGATGAGTGAACCGTAGTCGAGGATAGCTTCCGGGTCTCTGAATTCTTCGCGACCCCCCCAAGTGGATTCACCAATCAATACCTGATGTTCGTTCATGTTACCGATGACATTGTAAGTCTGTTCGGCTTGAGGGATTTGTCCCAACAAGCGACCCGGTCCCCATTCGCGTACTTCGAGCATTTCGCCCTTCGGGTAGGTGGCACGTGGCATGAAGACCAATGTTCCGTAACGGGTATGAGAGTCGGCGGCATAGCTTACCATGACGGAGCCGTCCTTGCTGGCTCCCTTGCTTACTAGCAGGTTGGTACATGCCAGCACGGGGAGGGATAACAATGCTATGCTGAGTAGTGTGTATAGTCTTTTCATAATGCTTTATTGTTAAATGGTTATTTGTAGGCACGGATTACACGGATTAACACGGCTTTTAGTGTGTGTTTACATAAAAATTATCCGTGAAATCCGTGTAATCCGTGCCTAATTAATGAGATGGACTGTTATGGGATTATTCCTTACAATACTTGTCCAACCATGCGAAGAATTCACGATTCCAATGAACGGAGTTCTGTGGCTTCAAAATCCAGTGGTTTTCTTCCGGGAAGAGGAGGAGCTTGGCTTCCACACCCATCATGCGAGCCGCATTGAAAGCAGCCATGCCTTGGTCAACCGGTACACGGTAGTCCATTTCACCGTGAGTCACGAGAATCGGAGTGTTCCAGTTCTTGATGAGCTTGTGAGCCGAGTTGCCATAGTGACGGTTGGTTTGTGGAGTACCATCCCATGGAGCACCACCGTTGTCGAATGTCGGGAACCACATTTCTTCGGTCATCATGTACATGTGTTCCTGGTTGAAGATACCGGCATGAGCAATGAGAGCCGAGAAGCGGTTCTGATGGATACCTGCCAAGTAGTAAACTGAGAAACCACCATAGCTGGCACCGGTAGCAGCTACCTTACCCACGTACGGTTCCTTCTTCATGTTGTCTACCGCCAAGAGATAATCCTGCATGTTCAAGCCCATGTAGTCCTTCGAGATTTGTTCGCACCATGGCTGACCGAATGCGGTTGTACCACGACGGTTCGGGAGGATAACGATGTAGCCTTGCTGAGCCATCAAACGATAGTTCCAACGAGTAGAGAAACCTTGGCTGATAGTACCTTGAGGACCACCCAAGCACATCAAGATAGCCGGATACTTCTTGGTCTTGTCGAAGTGAGGAGGGTAGAGAATCCATGTGTGCATCTTCTTGCCATCCACGGTAGTCATCCAA
The DNA here is from genome assembly GCA_017466635.1 of Bacteroides sp. GTDB lineage: Bacteria > Bacteroidota > Bacteroidia > Bacteroidales > Bacteroidaceae > Phocaeicola. Next base: position 1,470 of record JAFTTU010000043.1, on the reverse strand, counting down.
CGTTGTTCCATGAGTGGAGTATCGAGCTTGTCGAGGGTTTCCTTGTTTTCGAAGGTCAATTCCTGGAAGTCGCCGGTAGCAGGGTCTACCTTCACGATTTCAGCCGGACGCATCATGCACTTGTTGGTAGTAATCAAAGAAGCCACTTCGCCGATTTCGTTCGGGATGATGCTTACTCCATCAAAGTCGTACAAGGCTTCGCTGGAAGTGATACGACGGATGCCATCACCATAGGATGCAGGGAGATAACCGGTACCTTCGTTGTCTTCGATTGGGAGACCTACCTTCTTGTTTACATCTACCGAGAAGAGAGCGGTCAAGGCATTCACGCAAGAGTTGAAATAAATCTTGTCGCCCTTCGGAGCCCATGTGATGCTTTCTACATTGTACTTATAGTCGGTAGTAAGTTCCTTCATATAGCCACGGAAATCCTTGGCATCCAAGTTAGCCATTGCCTTTTCCATATCGATGACGAAGAGGCGTTGCTTGTCGGCTTCATAACCGTCTCTTTCCATGCTGATGAAAGCGAGTTGCTTGCCATCCGGAGAGAAGAGTGGGGTAGTGTCATAGCCCATCATGCCTGCGGTGAGGTTTTGGGTAGCACCGGTTTCTACATTATAAAGATAGATGTCGGTATTGGTAGAGAACGCATAGTCGCGACCTGCCAACTTACGGCAAGAGTAAGCGATGTACTTGCCGTCAGGACTCCAAGCGAGTTGTTCCAAGCCACCGAACGGGAGAGTCGGCAATTCGAACTTCTTGTCAGCTGTTTCAGGATTAGCCTTGTCACCAGCCAATATATCAGTTGCACCCGATACTTGTGAGCCGTTGAATGAAGCCACGTAAGTATGAGGCACTTCTTCTACGAAGTGGTCCCAGTGGCGATACATCAAGTCTGAGTAAGTTCTACCTGACGACTTGGCGAGGTCAGGATAGATGTCAGTCGGCTTCTGAGCAGCCTTCACGCTCTTGATGAACATGATTTTGTCGCCGGCAGGAGAGAGTTCGAAGCTTTCCATGCCTTCTGCACCGGTTACTTCTTTTTCGTTCTTCAAGGTTGAACCTTCGATGGTAGCGGTATAGAGCTTGCCACTACGCATGTAGATGATTTGTGAGTCGTTCAACCAACGGGCGTTCGATTCGCTCTTCGGAGTGTTGGTAATCTTCACGTTGCCCGAACCGTCCACGTTCATGAGGTAGAGTTCGCGGTTGCCCTTGTTCTGTTCGATGCTGGTGTAAGTCACGCCATACAGAATCTTGGAGTGGTCAGGAGATACTTGAACATCGCCCACCTTGCCCAAGCGGTGCATGATTTCAGGAGTAAGCTTGCCGTTTTCCACCTGGATTTCGGTCTTGGTAATCATTGGCTCAGTCGGTTCAGCCTGTTGGTTGCCCGAGCAAGCGCACATAGCAGATGCCAATAGCATAAGCGGTAAAAATTGTTTTTTCATATAGTACATTATTTATTTT
>JAFTTU010000111.1 GCA_017466635.1 Bacteroides sp. | reverse complement strand
TCGTCAACTATAAATATTTTTCCTTGCTTTTCCATCGTATTTCTCTTGTTTTTGCAAAGATAAGCATAATTTCGTTGTGTTGAGTGTGCGAAATCGCACAAAAAACGTGCGGAATCGCACACTTTTTCGCACCCCCTATTTTCATCTTTCATCTCATTATCAACCGATTAACGTTCTGGCACGGTTTTTGCTGTATAGATAATAGATGAAAAGCCTTTATAAGATGAAAAAAACACTCTTGATAACAGCTCTTTTCTTGGCCGTCCAAGTCTCGGCACAAGAAGAAACGATTAGCCTGACTTTGAGTCAAGCGATTGAAATTGCACAGGAACATTCGCCCGAAGCGGAAGCAGCTCGCCATACCTACCGGTCGGCGTATTGGAACTACCGTTACTACAAGGCGAACTACCTGCCTTCCGTCACTTTATCGTCTTCACCTTCCTTCAACAAGCAGATTAGTAAGGTGACGCAACCCGACGGAACCAACCTCTTCATCAAGCAGAACCAACTGGCGGTCGACATGGACCTGAAGATCAATCAGAACGTCTGGTTTACGGGAGGTAGCCTCTTCGTCCGGAGCAACGTCCAACGCATGGACGAACTCGAAAACGATGTGACTGCCTACAACACCCAGCCCGTCATTATCGGTTATGAACAAGCTCTCTTCGGCTATAACTCGTTGAAGTGGGATCGCCGCATCGAGCCGGTTCGCTTCCGCGAAGCCCGAAAGGCATACAATGAAGCCTTAGAACTGGTTGCCAGTCAGACCAGCAACTACTTCTTCAACCTGGCCACCGCACAAACCAATCTCGATATTGCGTCCTCCAACTATGCATCAGCCGATACCTTGTATCGATATGCCGAAGGACGCTACAACATCGGTACTATTACCGAAAACGAAATGCTTCAGCTCGAAATCAACAAACTGACGGAAGAAACGAACATGATGAACGCCCGCATCGAAGTGGAAGACCAGATGCAGATACTCCGCTCCTTCCTGGGCATCAATCGCGAAGTGGAATTGAGGGTCGTGACCGAAGGCGATGTACCGAAGTTTGAAATCCCGTTGGGCGATGCCCTGAAAATGGCTTTCAACAATAGCCCCGAACCGGACACCTACGAACGGATGAAGCTGCAAAGCCAAAGTAACCTAGCCTACGCCAAAGCCAATGCCGGACTGAAAGCCGACCTCTACGTGCAATTCGGTCTCTCGCAGACAGGCGACAAGTTTGCCGACTCCTATCGCAACCCGATGAACCAACAATATGCCAGCATCGGCATCTCCCTTCCTATCCTGGACTGGGGACGCGGAAAAGGACGCATCCGGGTAGCAAAAAGCAATGTGGATTTGGTAAACACCCAAGCCGAACAAGGCATGAAGGACTTCGAACAGAATGTCGTCCGCATGGTGCGCCAGTTCAACTTGCAAAGCCAATATGTGGAAGTCGCTTCCAAGACCGCCCGTACAGCCGACCGCCGTTACGAAGTAGCAAAACGCCTATATATATTAGGTAAGTCGACCATCCTCGACCTCAATGCTTCCATTACCGAAAAGGATGCCGCCCGCCGAAGCTACATCTCGGCCTTGAAAAGCTATTGGAGCCTTTATTACGGTTTGAGAAGCATGACAGGCTATGACTTTGAGAAGAATATAAAGATTGAAGAAAATTATCCGGAAATATAAAAAACATCATACTATGGACATCAAGCTAGAAAAGAAACCGTGGTACATCCGTTACCGTTCATACCTCTTGGCAGGTGGCGCCTTCGTCATCTTCCTAATTTACGTCATCTCCCTTTCTTTAGGACCAAGAAAGCTCCGCATCGAAGCAGACAATATCCAGATAGCCGAAGTGAAGAACGGCAAGTTCATGGAGTACGTGGATGTGGAAGGATTGGTACAACCGATTCTGACCATCAAAGTAAATACCCGCGAGTCGGGAAGTGTGGAACGCATCGTGACCGAAGAAGGTTCGATGATGAAGAAAGGTGATACCATCCTGGTACTCACCAATCCCGACCTGATACGCGAAATAGAAGACCAGCGCGACGAGTGGGAGAACCAACGCTATTCGTATAAGGAGCGTGAAATAGAGATGGAACAGAAGAGCCTTGCCCTGAAACAACAGGCACTCCAGACGCAATACGAAATGAGTCGCCTCCAGAAGAGCTTCGGACTGGAAAAGGAAGAATACAAGATGGGTATCAAGAGCAAAGCCCAACTGGAAGTGAGCGAAGACGAATATAACTACAATGTCAAGAAAACTGCCCTCCAGATGGAAAGCCTGCAACAGGACTCCGCCATGACCATCATCCGCAAGGAGCTTCTGCGCAACGAAATGGAACGGGGACAGAAGAAGTTCCTCCGCAGCATGGACCGATTGGAAGGTCTGATTGTCCGTGCACCAATCGACGGACAGTTGAGCTATGTCAATGCCACTCCGGGCCAACAAGTGGCTTCGAACTCGAACATCGCCGAAATCAAGGTGCTCGACCAGTTCAAGATTCATACCCAACTGAGCGAATACTACATCGACCGCATCACCACCGGCCTTCCTGCCACCGTGAACTATCAAGGCAAGAAGTATCCGCTGAAGATTACGAAGGTCGTACCCGAAGTGAAGGACCGTATGTTCGATGTCGATTTGGTCTTCACCGGTGAGATGCCGGAGAATGTACGTGTGGGCAAGAGCTTCCGTGTACAGATAGAATTGGGACAACCGGAAGATGCCCTTGTGATGCCTCGTGGCAACTTCTATCAAGCCACCGGCGGACAATGGATATACAAGGTGAATGGTGATAAAGCCATCCGTGTACCGCTCACCATCGGCCGACAGAATCCGCAACAATACGAAGT
>JAFTTU010000110.1 GCA_017466635.1 Bacteroides sp. | reverse complement strand
GAATGAAGAACATCATGTTTTCACGATGAGCAATCAGATAGAAAAGGATACTTCCTATAATCAATGTAATCATGGAAGCATAGAGTTTTTGGAGAATGTTCACTCGATGACGATAGTATCGAATCAATCCGATGGCCAATACAAACACAGATAAAATAATGACGGCATTGTCGAAGGGGATTCCTTGAATGGTGCCGAACCATTTGAATCTGGCTCCTACGGAAAGTGCACAAAGCCAAGCGATGATTTCTCCTAATATAATAAGGATTAAGGATGCAACCATCAGAATGCCCGATTGCTTGAAAATAGGCTTCCAGCGGAGATTCTTTTCCATACTCAATAAGTGGAAGAACAAAAAAATGACTCCGATATTCAAGAGCAAATAAACGCTTTTTGAAAAGCAGAACATACCCAGCAATGGGATACTGAAAAAGATGGAATCTTCTTCGGACATCAGTGCATTCCGGTCGGAATAAGCATCGTTGGTCAAGTATTCCTTCATGACGGGAAGCAATTGTTCGCCATAATGTCCGATGGTCTTTTCGCTGATATTGTCGATATTGTCCAAATCGGTATGATAATGGTTGATATCGGCTATGGCAGAGAAATTCATGCCTGGAATGGAATCTCTGGTGATGTTGAAATCAGAACCATTGGGCATTTGGTGATACACCACATTCATGAGCGAATAGGTGAATGGATAGCGGGCATGGTCAGCATAGAGTTGAATGACTTTTTCATTGCCCATGGATGTTTCAAACAACAAAGCCGGTCCGAAAGGTCCTCTCGCTTCGATGTTGAGAATCAGACCTACATTGTCGAATATCTCCTTGTTGTGCTTGTAGGCAGCTTTCATGCCTTGCAAATCCACCTCTTCGGCATCAGTAAAAAGCACCTTGATGCCTTGTGACCATTCTTGGCGGTATTTCAAAGCCTGACGGACACTTTCCAAGATAATCCCCAATCCATATCCATCGTCTACGGCTCCTTTGGAAATAACGGTATCGCCATTCAGTTTCCATGGATAACGCGAATCGTGATGGGCAATTATCATCAGATAAGTGGTATCGGCCGATGTTTTCAATGGAGGAAACTCTGCCAATACATTGATGGCATCGAAGGTGAATTTTCGGGAAGTAATGTTGGGATAGACATAGGTTTTCGTATTGCCTCCCAGTTCTTCCAACCTTTGGGTGAGGTATTGAACAACTTCCGCACGCTCTTCCGGATGAGCCACAGAGTGTGGTTTTTCGGAAATTACTTTCAAGTCTTTTACAATTCGTTCAGTAGAGAATTCTTCCATATTGGAAAAAGGAGAACTCCAGAGACCGTATGCAATGAATGCTGAAAGGAGGATGGTCAGGATAAGGAAGAGAGAACGGTGTTGTTTCATAGTTGATGATTGTTTTTAAAAGGCACGGATTACACGGATTAACACGGTTTTTTAGTAGATGTAATCATATACTTTTCCGTGAAATCTGTGTAATCCGTGCCTAAAAGAATGGTTTATTTTTCTACAATTTCCTTTGCTCTTTCCAAAGCAACATTGATGTTCGGACAGATATTGTCTTTTCCTACCAAATTATAAAGGAAACCGGTCTTTTCCAATACTTGATGTACCTTTTCGTTTACACCCGAAAGTACCACTTGGATATTATCCTTCTTGCACATATCGCAAAGGTTGCTCAAGTTGTGTACACCGGTAGAGTCGATGAACGGTACCTTACGCATACGGATGATACGTACCTTCGGACGATCGCCCATATTGGCCATCATTTCCTCAAATCTGGTAGCGATACCGAAGAAGTAAGGACCATTGATTTCGTATACTTCCACGCCTTCCGGTACAATGAGATGTTCTTCGTGTACTTCCAAATCCGATTCCTTGTTCGGGTCGATTTCGTCCTTGATGACTGAAATTTCAGTAGTTTCCATGACACGGCGCATGAACAATACGCAAGCGATGACCAAGCCCCATTCGATAGCTACGGTCAAGTCGAAGATAACGGTCAGGAAGAAAGTGATGAGCAACACTGATACATCCGATTTAGGGTTCTTCAGCAAGCCCTTGAATGTACGCCAACCGCTCATGTTGTATGATACAATCACCAATACCCCTGCCAAACAAGCCATTGGAATGTATTGTGCCAACGGCATCAAAAGCAACAGGATGAGCAACAACACTACGGCATGGATAATACCGGCAATCGGAGTCTTACCACCATTGTTGATGTTGGTCATGGTACGGGCAATGGCACCGGTTGCAGGAATACCACCGAAGATAGGAGTTACCACATTGGCCACACCCTGTGCAATCAATTCGGTATTCGAGTCGTGACGGTCGCCGATTACACCATCTGCCACAGCTGCAGAGAGCAAAGATTCGATAGCACCCAATACCGCAATGGTAATAGCTACCGGGAACAAGTTCTTGATGGCTTCCCAATTCAATTCAGGTACCACGGCATCCGGCAATTGAGACTGGATTGTAAAGCGGTCGCCAATGGTATCGATGCAAGTGATTCCACCATACATCTTCATCAGATAAACAGCCAAGGTTACGAAAACAATAGCTACCAACGAACCCGGAATCTTCTTCGAGAACTTAGGAGTAATGGCAATGATGAATACACTGACAAAGCTCACAATGGCATTCCACCAGTTCACCGTGTCGAAGTGCTTGAAGTACAACAACCATTTACCGATAAAGTCGCCCGGTACCTTTTCTCCACCAAATTGGAGTCCGAAGATATCGGCAATCTGAGTCGTGAAAATGGTCAATGCAATCCCGCTGGTAAACCCTACAATGATAGGATAAGGGATAAACTTGATGACAGCACCCAACTTGAACACCCCTAATAATATAAGGAGTACACCTGCCATAAGAGTTGCTACGGTCAGACCACTGATGCCATATTCCTGGATGATGCCATAGATGATGACAATAAATGCGCCCGTAGGACCGCCAATCTGTACCTTGCTTCCTCCCATGAATGAGATGATAAAACCTGCCACAATGGCTGTGATGATACCTTTTTCCGGTGAAACGCCTGAAGCGATACCAAACGCAATGGCAAGGGGAAGCGCAACAATACCTACAATAATACCGGCCATGAGGTCGGCCATGAAATTCTCCTTGGAGTAGTTTTTCATCGTACTCAGGAGCTTTGGTTTGAATTCAAAAGCTTTCATTGCTTACCTTACTTTATGCTATGATTAGAATTTTTCTGCAAAATTAGTCATTTTTCAGGTTTTGGAAGATATTTAAATGGAAAAAAGAACTATCTTTGCTTTATCATTAACTAATAACATAAACGAATATGGAAAAAAGCATCAAAGGTACACAGACTGAAAAGAACTTGTTGACTTCATTCGCTGGTGAATCACAGGCAAGAATGCGTTATACATACTTTGCAAGCGTAGCAAAGAAGGAAGGTTACGAACAGATTGCAGCTATCTTCACTGAAACAGCTGACCAGGAAAAGGAACACGCTAAGCGCATGTTCAAGTGGTTGGAAGGTGGTATGGTAGAAATCACCGCTTCTTATCCGGCTGGTGTCATCGGTACTACTGCTGAAAACCTCAAGGCTGCTGCTGCTGGTGAAAACGAAGAATGGACTGCAGACTATCCTCACTTTGCTGATGTAGCCGATGCAGAAGGTTTCCCTGCAATCGCTATCATGTATCGCAACATCGCCATCGCTGAAAAGGGTCACGAAGAAAGATACTTGGCTCTCTTGAGCAACATCGAAAACGGTACTGTATTCAAGAAGGCAGAAGAAACTGTATGGCAATGCCGCAACTGTGGTTTCATCCACGTAGGTACAGAAGCTCCTGAAGTATGTCCGGCATGTATCCATCCGCAGGCACACTTCGAAGTGAAGAAGACTAATTATTAATAAGGTATAAGGGATATCGTTAAGGTATCCCTTTTTTAGGCACGGATTACACGGATTAACACGGTTTATAGTGGATGTAAACATCTACTTATTCTGTGAAATCCGTGTAATCCGTGCCTAAATTCATATCTTTTATTTACCTTTGTCAAAACTACTACAAATTGATGGAAAAATGAAAAAGAACACTTTAATTATCACACTTTGTTTGTGGTGTATGGCTTTGGCTATACATGCACAACACATTCCTACTTTGGAAGAAGCTGTTTATGGTGGCTTGATTCATACCGAAGGAGGTGGTTATGTCAATTGGATGAAGGACGGTGAGCATTATTCCAAAATAGAAAAGAATGCTGCCGGTGGTTTCGATGTGATGGCTTATAGTGCCAAGGACAATTCGAAGGAAGTCCTTATTCCTGCCGATAAGTTGGTGAATCCGGAGACCGGTAAGCCTATCCGTGTCCGTAGCTTTGCATTCAGTGAAGACAATAATCAGGTGTTGATTTATACCAATACCCGTCAGGTATGGCGTTTGGATACCCGTGGCGATTATTGGGTATTGAACATCCAGACAGGCAAGTTGCAGCAATTGGGCAAGGCTCGTCCGGAAGCAACCTTGATGTTTGCCAAGTTCTCTCCTGATGGCACTAAGGTGGCATACGTTTCTCAAAACAACATTTATGTAGAAACCATTGCCGATGGTTCGGTGGTTCAAGTAACCAAGGACGGTAGTGAGAAGATTGTAAACGGTACATTCGATTGGGTATACGAAGAAGAATTCGGTTGTCGTGACGGTTTCCGTTGGAGTCCGGACAGCAAGTACATTGCTTATTGGCAGAGCGATACCAATGGCACCGGTTGGTTTGACATTATTAATAATGTGGATTCCATCTACCCTACCATCCATCGTTTCCCTTATCCGAAGGCAGGTACTACCAACTCGGCCGTCAAGGTGGGTTATGTATCAGCAGATGGTGGTGCAACTACATGGATCAATATCCCGGGTGATGCACGCAACAACTACATCCCTCGCATGGAATTCATTCCGGCAAGCAATGAGCTTTTCATCCAGCAGATGAACCGCGAACAGAATACCAACAAGGTATGGATTGCGAAAATCGGTGAAACAGAGCCTACTCATATCTTTACCGATACCGACAAGGCATGGGTTGAAACCAATGACAACATTCATTGGTTGAAGGGCAACAAGTTTTTCACTTGGGAAAGCGAACGCAGTGGTTATCGTCACCTCTATCGCGTAAGCCGTGACGGTAAGGACATCCAGCCGATAACCAAGGGAGACTTCGACTATATCAACGAAGTGGGGTTGGATATGGACAAGGGTTTGGTGTACTTTATCGCTACTCCTGAAAACTTTACCCAACGTTATCTCTATCAAGCCAAGCTCTTCGGCAAGGGCGAAGTGAAGCGTTTGAGTCCTGCAGACCAGGCCGGTCAGCATCGATACAACATGTCACCGACAGGTAAGTGGGCAGTACATACTTTCAGTAATGCACAGACTCCTCCGGTGATTGACATGGTTTCTTTCCCGGGACACAAGAGTGTTCGCCTCATTACCGACAATGCCAAGGCTAAGGAACAATGGAAGGCTTTGGGATTGAACAACAAGGAATTCTTCAAGGTACAGTCGGGCGACTGGACATTGGACGGATGGATGATTAAGCCGGTGAACTTCGATGCAACCAAGAAGTATCCGGTCATCCTCGATATTTATGGTGAACCAGCTAGCTCTACCGTTCAGGATTCTTGGAGCGGAAGCATGTGGCATCAGCATTTGGCCAACTTGGGCTATATTGTCATCAGTATCGACAACCGTGGTGCCAATGTACCTCGTGGCCGTGAATGGCGTAAGTGTATCTATGGCGAAATCGGTACCTTGGCCAGCCTTGACCAGTCGAATGGGGTAAAGGACTTGGCACGTCAGTATTCATTCATCGATGCTTCCCGCATTGGTGTTACCGGATGGAGTGGTGGTGGTAGCCAGACCTTGAACTGTATGTTCCGTTATCCGGATGTCTTCCATACCGGTATTGCCGTAGCTTTCGTTTCGGACTATCGCTTGTACGATACCATTTACGAAGAACGTTACATGAATACTCCGCAGAACAATCCGGAAGGCTATCGCAAAGGCTCACCTATCAGTTATGCATCGGGCTTGAAGGGTAATTTGTTGCTCATCCATGGTACAGGCGATGACAATGTACACTATCAGAGTTGCGAAATGTTGGTGAACGAATTGATACGTTTAGGTAAGATATTCTACCAACTTTCTTATCCGATGCGTGCTCATGGCATCTATGAGGGCGAAGGTACTACTTATCATTTGCGTAAGAGCATGGTCAATTTCTGGTTGAAGAATCTTCCGGCTGGTGGTAGATGATGATTCTATAATAGATAAGGAGAAAGGGATTCCATTTTCGTGGAATCCCTTTCTTCTTAGAATGGATTGTTAAGATGTGGTTTTTCTAAAGTGTTGGAAATGAAGATATTCATACCTGTTGCTGTAAAGGTGTAATTTATGGTGTTTTGATGGAAAAGGTTTACCTTTGCAAGTAAGGAAACAGTAAAAATTATAAGATTATGGAAACACGATTTATGTAACAGTTATTTCTATTACATGTATGAAAAACGTCTCATTGTCATCACATCAGGAATTGGAAGAACGGGTAAGAGAACTGACAGCCGAACTTGCAGATTATCACGAATTCATTTGGAGGCTTCGTGAGAATCCCGTATATCTGGAAATGGATGGGTGGAATAGGTTGGAAGAAGTGATCAATAAGATTTATAAAGACTATACCCAACGGTTGAAAGAGGATTTTCCTCTGTTGACTGAGTTGGATATTCAGTTGTGTATATTGTTGAAACTTCAGTTTACCATTTCTCAAATTGCAGCCATAACAGCTGTATCTTCTTCTTCTGTATCCGTACAGAAGACTCGTTTGAAGAAACGCTTGCTTCAAACCAATCCTCATTTGTTTGATGAGAACAACAAGACATTGGATACTTTCTTGCTGGAATATTGAAAGATAAGATTATCTGTCAAGGTAGAAATACTGTCATTGCTAAGATGCTTACTTTAGAAATGTTAGAGAAGGAAATAGATTAAAGGAAACATAATTACCTTACACAAAATAAAGAGCAAGTATAAGGGAACAGGTGCCTGTTCAAGCCTGAAAGCACGTATGTAAATGTAGTTTTATGCTTAAAAAACGGGCAGGATGACGGAATAATGATACCGTATCTTGCCCGTAACATGAGTAATCATCTTTATCTGATTATAATTTTTCGATTTCTTTCTGGTTAGTTCCAACTTTTTCCACCTATTGGAACTTTTTGTTCCACTAAGAGGGAATTTTGGAATCGCTTGGTGGGAGAAATGGTTCCGCTTAATGGTACTACCTTGCACTTCTAAGAGTACCTTTCGGTTTTATATAACCTTTCGTTTGTACTAAAGAAAGTCCTGTCACATTAGGACGAGAAATATTGATAGTTGATACCTTCTTCGGACTACCTGTTAAGATAGAGTTTTTATAAAACGTTTATTATAAGCATTTTAGTTCATTTTGCTGCTAAGATGCTTTTTTTTGTTACCTATCTGAAACTACCTATCTTTGCATCATAGGAAATGCAGTGAATACATAAACAATAGCGACATAACGAACAAAAGAACAAACGGCGTTTTTACTGTTTCCTTTTATTTTTCTCATGCCGTTTGGGGGGCTGTGGTGAATAACCGCAGCCTTTTTTCTGGTTTATTTCTTTGAAGAATACAGTAAGAAATGTTAGATTTGTAATCTAATTATACAAATACTGGATTTTATGAAAAAAGAGATGATTGAAAGGCTGTATAACAGCTTTGAAGAGTTGGCCTTTGAAAATGAAGGACTGGAATGTTGGAGTGCTCGTGAATTATGCCAAGCATTGGGATATAGTCAGTGGCGTAATTTTTTGAATGTAATTGAAAAAGCAAAAGAAGCTTGTCAAAATGCAGGGAATGTAGTGGCTGACCATTTTGCTGACGTCAGCAAAATGGTCATGTTAGGCAGTGGTTCGGAAAGGGAAGTCGAAGATTTACTTTTGACACGCTATGCTTGTTATTTGATTGCCCAGAATGGGGATCCTCGTAAGGAACAAATAGCTTTTGCACAAACTTATTTTGCAATTTAAACGCGTAAAGCAGAGCTGATAGAACAGCGTTTACAAGAAATAGAACGGGTGGAAGCTCGTAAAAAATTACAAGATACAGAAAAACGTCTTTCGGGAGTTTTATTTGAAAGAGGTATTGATAGCAAAGGGTTTTGAAAAACAGATATTGAATCAATTAATGTGAAAAAGTTTCTTTATTACATATTATCAGGTTATCTTATTATATCGGTGTTTTCTTGTCAACAGCATCGTAGTAATTCTGATTGGCTCCGCTTGGCTGATGAACAAGTTTACAAGGACGTGGATAGTCTGAAAACACTCTTGAGCAATGTAAAGCGACCGTTGGAACTGAAGGGCGAGGAACGTTTGTTGTATGGATGGCTTTTGGGTTATCAGCATTATTGT
>JAFTTU010000109.1 GCA_017466635.1 Bacteroides sp. | reverse complement strand
CATCAAGACCTTGGTAAAGCCGGGTGAAAAGAAGGCTCATGCTTACTTCGGTTCCAAAGGCTGGACAGCTTCCATTTCAGGCAATATCTTCGGCTTTACCACTCCACTGGAAAGCGAGAACATGTCGTGGAACTTCAACCCGATGGCAGGTCCGTGGCTAGCTACCCACGTAGGGGATTATTACGACTAGACCCGAGACAAACAGTTCCTGAAGGAAACCGGTTACGAACTCATCAAGACCAGTGCCCAATTTGCCGTGGATTACCTTTGGAAGAAGCCGGACGGAACCTATACAGCCGCTCCATCGACTTCTCCGGAACATGGTCCAATCGACCAAGGTGCTACCTTCGTTCATGCCGTCATCCGTGAAATCTTGCTGAATGCCATCGATGCCTCGAAGGTATTGGGCGTAGACAAGAAGGAACGCAAGCAATGGGAAGAAGTATTGGCGAAGCTCGTTCCGTATCAAGTAGGCCGTTACGGCCAATTGATGGAATGGTCGAAAGACATCGACGACCCGAAGGATGAACACCGCCATGTAAACCAATTGTTCGGTTTGCATCCGGGACATACCGTTTCACCGGTCACGACTCCTGAATTGGCAGAAGCTTCCAAAGTGGTATTGAATCACCGTGGTGATGGTGCTACCGGCTGGAGCATGGGCTGGAAACTCAACCAATGGGCACGTCTGCACGACGGTAACCGGGCTTACAAGCTTTATGGTAACTTGTTGAAGAACGGTACATTGGACAACCTTTGGGACACTCACCCACCTTTCCAAATTGACGGTAACTTTGGCGGTACAGCCGGTGTGACCGAGATGTTGATGCAGAGCCACATGGGCTTCATCCATTTGCTTCCGGCTCTTCCGGATGCCTGGAAAGACGGAGAAGTAAAGGGTCTCTGTGCAAAGGGCAACTTTGAAGTGAACATCACCTGGAAGGACGGAGAACTGACTCAAGTAGACATCCTCTCCAAGAACGGCGGTACTTGTGAAGTAAGATACAAGGATGCGGTAGTGAAACTTCCGACTTCGAAAGGAAAGACTTACCAATTGGATTATGAAAACGGTAAGTTAAGATAACAATAAAAGGCGATGCATCTGCATCGCCTTTATTGTTATAATGAAATCTCCAACCCATCATACGCATAATGTACATGAGAAGGGAGCAGTTTCTCAGCTTCTTCGTGCAAGCCGGCATGATGGCTCATGTGGACAAAATAGGTTTCTTTAGGAGCCAAACGTTTGACTACCTCCAGAGCCTCGCTGATACTTTGATGAGTGCCATGAGGTTCTGTGCGCAAAGCATTCATTATCAAGACATCCAGTCCTTGTAATTTCTCATATTCACTTTCGGGCATGGTAAGCATATCGGTTATCCAAGCCATTTTCCCGATACGGAATCCCAATATCGGCAATCGACCATGCATCACCCGAATGGGAAGAATCTCGACCTTTACTCCATCAGAATTGCTTACCAGAAAAGGAATACCGGGATTGACTTCTTCCAACAGAATACGGGGAACACCCGGATATAGTTTTTCTGCAAAACAATAAGGAATCCGTTCGCGTAAATGTTGGGCAGCATACGGTTCTGCATAGACTGGCACATCCCGGAAACGACAGAACGGACGGAGGTCATCCAATCCACCGACATGGTCGTAGTGCTCATGTGTGACCAAAACGGCATCGATGGCCTTGAAATCATCCAGACGAATCATCTGTTCCCGGAAGTCCGGACCGCAATCCATCAAAATACGCACGCCATTCACATCAATCATTCCCGAACAACGCAAGCGGTTGTCCTTCGGGTCCTGACTGGTACACACGGGACAAGTACATCCTATTTCAGGAACACCGGTAGATGTTCCACTTCCTAATATGGTTATCTTCATCATTCAATCTGTTTCAATTGCTTAAGTCTTCGAAGCGAGTCAATCGCCATTCACCATTCCGGCAACGGAAATACAAGGTATTGCTGAATCCATTGCCAAAGCCACGCATTTCTATAATGCGGGTACGGGAGTTCCGGTTCAAACGCTGACCATAATTTACATTCGTCAGATGCTCATTCGGCAACTTCGGTTGGAAAGTAAACCACTGCTCTTTCTGAATAGTAGTCTCCAAGATCTGGAAATCGTCATCCGGGTCGGGTGCCACAAACGGCAACGGGTCGGCAACACGTTCTGCCTGGAAAAGGGAATCGTTGGCAAAACGTTCATAAAATTCATAGAAGTCTTCCTGCCCATTCTCTTCCTTCGGCATGGTAGCATCGTCTATCGCTTCCAATTTCCACCATCCATAAAGACGTTCGAAATAATAGCGCTTCATTTTCTTCTTCTTCAAGTCAATCCATTCAATGCGGACACTGGTAGACGCTGTATCTTTTTCCATTTCCGCATCGTCCAAATCGTCATAGAGCATGGTATAGAACTCCTGCTGACTGAAGAGCGGGTCGTGTACCCATTCTTCTTTCTCTATGGAATCCTTCTTATTATCCATATAATAAGGTAAGGGGAACAAAATGCGACGAAGTTGGAATTTCTCGCTAGTAGCAAAGTTATACAAGAAATCGGCAAAGCTTCTTTCGGCATAGACAGGCACTTCATTCTCTTCCTCGATTTCTTCGACTTCCAAAGTATCCATCACGGCTTCGATGGAATCAGCCGACTCCATCCCCACTCCACTAATGTCCGATTGCTTCTTGCCTCCAACACAAGAAGTCATCCATCCCAACAGACAAATTCCAACAATCAGTTTCTTCATTGACTTGTTTCTTGAAAAATTCAACGCAAAAATATAAATATTCCGTTTAATTCGCTAACTTTGTCGCCATTAAAAAATAAACAAGGAACTATGTTAGCAAAAATAGAACAACTCCTTCAGGAAATT
>JAFTTU010000042.1 GCA_017466635.1 Bacteroides sp. | reverse complement strand
TGATGTCTTGACGAACATACCAAGTGTTGTCGTCTTTCTTTATACCTCTGAGGTAAGGGAATTGTCCAGGAAGTCCTTCGGTTGTCTTCAAGCCTTCCAAGTCTTCCTGACGGTAGAAAGGTTTCACTTTAAATCCTTCGTTGGTCTTCCAAACCAATTTCTTTTCAAAGTCAGCGCCTTTGAGGTCGGCTGTAATCTTTTCCATCCACGCTTCGGTTGAAACGCCCGGAAAGTCTGAAAAGAGTTTTTCTTTACTATCTGCCATAGTTATTAGATATTAATTAGATATTATAAGTTACTTTTCAAAGTGTAAGGGCAAATGTAGCAATTCCTTTTGAAAATACGAAGCTTTTCTTAGGTTTCTCAAAGAGATTTGAGTAATTTTGTGGCGTTTTTATATAAAAGGTATTTAGTTATGGATTGGTTACAGGCGTTATTTACTGATGTGGACTCCATTGCACACATTGTTATGCTCTATGCGTTTGTGATAGCAGTTGGTGTCCTTTTGGGAAAAATCAAATTCTTTGGAGTGTCCTTGGGTGTGACATTCGTTTTGTTTACCGGTATTGTCTGCGGACATTTCGGATTTACCGGGAATACTCAGATTCTTAATTTCATGCAGGATTTCGGACTGATACTTTTTGTGTTCTGTATCGGTCTTCAAGTGGGTCCTTCGTTCTTTACCTCTTTTAAAAAGGGAGGGGTTTCCATGAATGTGGTTGCAGTAGGTGTCGTGTTGCTCAATGTGGCCGTAGCATTGGCTTTGTACTATGCGTTGGGCGGACGGGTCGAATTGCCGATGATGGTAGGTATTCTTTGTGGTGCCGTAACCAATACACCGGGGCTTGGTGCAGCGAATGAAGCTTTGACACAGCTGAACTATGACGGTCCTCAGATAGCCATGGGATATGCTTGTGCTTATCCGTTGGGCGTTTTGGGGATTATTGGTTCCATCATATTGGTACGCTTGCTTTGTGGCATCAACTTGAAGAAGGAAGAAGAAGAATTGGTTCAGCAAGAGACGGCCGATCCACATCTCACTCCGCATCGGATGCACTTGGAAGTACATAATGAAGCCTTGGATGGCAAGACCTTGTTTCAGGTGAAGAATTTCTTGGGACGTGATTTTGTGATTTCCCGTATCCTTCAGAACGGTCATGTAAGCATCCCGAATAAGGATACCGTCTTCCATGTAGGCGACCAGATGTTTGTCGTTTGTGCAGAAGACGATGCTGAGGCTATCATTGCGTTTATCGGTCCGGAAATTAAGGTAAATTGGGAAAAACAGGATACACCGATGGTGTCCCGTAGAATCTTGGTTACACAATCCAAGATGAACGGTAAGCGCTTGGGACAGTTGCACTTCAGCAGCATTTATGGGGTAAACGTGACTCGTGTCAACCGTTCGGGTATGGACATTTTTGCTTCTCCTGATTTGACACTTCAGGTAGGTGACCGTGTAATGGTGGTAGGTCCTCAGGATGCCGTGGATAGAGTAGCCAATCTCATGGGTAACTCTTTGAAGCGTCTAGACCATCCGAACATCGTGACTATCTTCGTGGGTATCTTCTTGGGTATTTTGTTCGGTAGTTTGCCGATTGCTTTCCCGGGTATTCCTACACCGGTGAAATTGGGTTTGGCTGGTGGTCCGTTGATTGTGGCAATTTTGATTGGTCGCTTCGGCTACAAGTTGAAATTGGTGACCTATACCACCATGAGTGCCAACCTGATGCTTCGTGAAATTGGTATTGCCCTTTTCTTGGCAAGTGTCGGTGTGAAGGCGGGTGCCAACTTTGTACAGACCGTAGTAGAAGGGGATGGTATGCTTTATGTAGGTTGTGGTTTCCTCATTACCGTGATTCCATTGCTGATTATGGGAGCAGTTGCTCGTTTCTATTATAAAATCAACTACTTCAAGCTCATGGGGTTGATGGCTGGTAGTACCACAGACCCACCGGCATTGGCATACGCCAACCAGATGACAGGTACCAATGCACCGGCGGTAGGCTATTCTACGGTCTATCCAGTGACGATGTTCCTCCGTATTCTGACGGCGCAATTGTTGATATTGATTTTGGCTTCTTAATAAATAAACGAATAATATATGATTTCAGTAGATGGCTTGACCGTTGAGTTTGGCGGCACCACCTTGTTTAGTGACATATCTTTTCAAATCAATGAAAAAGACCGTATTGCCTTGATGGGTAAGAACGGTGCAGGTAAATCAACCTTGTTAAAAATCTTGGCAGGTGTACGCCAACCCACCCGTGGGAAGGTGACTGCACCGAAAGACTGCGTAGTGGCTTATCTTCCACAGCACTTGATGACCGAAGACGGTCGTACGGTGTTCGAGGAGGCTTCACAGGCATTCGCCCACCTTCATCAGATGGAGGCAGAAATCGAAGCCATCAATAAGGAGTTGGCGGAACGAACCGATTATGAAAGCGATGATTACATGGCTTTGATTGAGAAGGTATCGACCATGAGCGAAAAGTTCTATGCCATTGATTTAACGCATTTTGAAGAAGATGTGGAAAAGGCATTGCTCGGTCTCGGTTTCTTGCGTGAGGATTTCAACAAACCGACAAGCGATTTCAGTGGCGGATGGCGTATGCGTATTGAATTGGCCAAGTTGTTGCTTCAGAATCCCGATGTATTGTTGCTCGATGAGCCGACCAATCACCTCGATATCGAATCTATCCAATGGTTGGAAGATTTCTTGATAAACAGTGCCAAGGCAGTGATTGTTATTAGTCACGACCGTAAGTTTGTGGATAGCATTACGACCCGTACCATTGAGGTAACCATGGGACGCATCTATGATTATAAGGTAAACTATTCCCAATACCTGGTTCTCCGCAAAGAACGCCGTGAACAACAGCAGAAACAATACGAAGAACAACAGAAGATGATTCAAGAAACCAAGGACTTCATCGAACGGTTCAAGGGTACTTATAGCAAGACGTTGCAGGTACAAAGCCGTGTGAAGATGTTGGAAAAACTGCAAATCATTGAAGTGGACGAAGAAGATACTTCTGCCCTTCGTCTGAAGTTCCCTCCATCACCACGAAGCGGTAACTATCCGGTCATCATGGATGGGGTAGGGAAGACCTATGGTGATCATGTAGTCTTCAAGAATGCTTCGTTGACCATCGAACGTGGCGATAAGGTTGCTTTTGTGGGTAAGAATGGTGAAGGGAAATCTACCTTGGTGAAGTGTATCATGAACGAAATCGACCACGACGGTACGCTGACTCTTGGACATAATGTACAGATAGGTTATTTCGCTCAGAACCAAGCTTCTTTGTTGGACGAGAACTTGACAGTTTTCCAGACCATTGACGATGTGGCCAAGGGAGATATCCGTAATAAAATTCGCGACTTGCTCGGTGCCTTCATGTTCGGAAGTCCGGAAGCATCCATGAAGAAGGTGAAGGTCCTTTCTGGTGGTGAACGTACCCGTTTGGCGATGATTAAGCTCTTGTTGGAGCCGGTCAATCTCCTCATTTTGGACGAACCTACCAACCACTTGGACATGAAGACCAAGGACATCTTGAAGCAAGCGTTGGTAGATTTTGACGGTACGTTGATTGTCGTATCCCACGACCGTGACTTCCTGGATGGCTTGGTGACGAAGACCTACGAGTTCGGCAACAAGAAGGTAAAGGAACACCTCTGTGGCATCTATGAATTCTTGGAAACCAAGAAGTTGGAAAGTTTGCAGGAATTGGAGCGGAAGAAATAAGAATCAACTATTTATACTGGAAAAGGCGGACTCTTTTGGGTTCGCCTTTTCTTTTTATGTGCTTATCCATTATTTTTAACAATACTTCTATCATATCCTTTTCAGATTAAAGAATAATAATCAAAATTGTTTTCGAATTTTAAACTATATTAAAATGAAAACAATTATTAACAAAACCGTTAAATCGGAAAAGACACTCCGTGTCGTAGTGATGGAAGTAGAAAACGATTCTACTACAGTTGAGAACCAGGTGGAAACACAGCAGTCGCAAATTGTTTGCCCGTTTTTATCTCCTAAGTCGGGAATCCGACTCAAGAAGGATAGAGGAATCAAAGTCAATTTCCTTCGATTTGTCTATGCTCTTTTTGTCCTTGGTTTCTTTGAGACTAGTGATGGTAGTAAATTGACTAAGAAGAAAGTGTTTCAAGTCTTTGGACAAGCATTGAATGAAAACTTCTCTGCTTATTCCAATGACTTGTCACAATCTAAACGTGTTAACACCCTGATGGATACTCAGACGAGTATTTTTAGAAAAATGGAGAAGGTGATTCGTGACCATTTCGATATTTTCTGATTTTTTTTGGAAAAATTCGAAAATCGCTTTATGTACTACATAAAGAATCACATTTCAGTACTCTATCTTTGCATTCGTAAGAAAGACAGAGACTCCTAACATCGTAATAATGTACTATGTTGGCATACGTAGCTGCAAAATACAATATCTCGGGGTATGCTGGCAGAGTGTGACAGGAAGGCGCCTCCTCCACGCTTCCGTTTAGGTGGTGCATTGGGCCGTTGGACAAATACGTAAGTATTGTTCAACGGCTTTTCTTTTGTAGTTTAATCTATTTAAAAAGTTTCAAAACCACCCTTCACACCCTTCACGCATTCACAAACGAACAACATAAAGAATCTACCCAATCAGGGCAATTCCAACAGAACCGTCCGGCATTCCAGTGCGAAAGTACTCACGATAAAAGATGAAAGTAGTCACGAGTGCATACGAGACTAGTCTCGTATGCACATGAGACTAGTCTCATCGGTCTACACATACGGGAGCGTGACGCGATACTTCCGCAAGCGATGGCTGATGCTCCTGTATGTATGTGGCGATGCTTCTGCAGGTCAATCCACTTTAATCCATTTTAACGGCACTGAATGGCACCGTATCGCATCCTAACTCACATTTCCGCTATTTCACTACCTTATATTTGTACGACAGAAAAGAATACATAATAATAAAAATAGAAAGCTTATGAATCGTACAAAAAGAATCAAGAAAGCATTGGTCAGACTGGAAAACATGAACATGGAAATGCCGGTGGTTGGAGAAGCACAGGAAGCAATCGTTTCTCCATGTACCGACATGGAGTCGTTTCTCTCCATGCGCTATGAATTCCGCTTCAATGTGCTGACGGGAATGACGGAATATCGAGTGAAACAGGAGGGATGCGCTGATTTTCGAGTGCTGGACGAGCGCGAACGAAACACAATTTTCATGAAGCTGAAGGGTGAGAAGCTGAAATGTACCTTCAGCGGACTGCTCCGTTACATCCATTCGTCTTTGATAGAAGAATACCATCCGTTCAAGTCGTTCTTTAGCAATCTTCCGTCATGGGATGGACGTGACCATGTATCGGAATTGGCTGCTAGAGTTTCTAATAATCCGCTGTGGATAAATGGATTCCATCGATGGATGTTGGCGGTTGTTGCCCAATGGCAAGGCTTGGACACCGTTCATGCCAACAGTGTTGCACCCGTCCTGATTAGCACGGAACAGGGGATGATGAAATCCACCTTCTGCAAATCCTTGATGCCGGAATGCCTGCAGGCGTACTACACCGACCGCATCGACATGACTTCGGAAGGTTGTCTGGAAAACAAGTTGGCATTGATGGGGCTTATCAATATGGACGAGTTCGACCAAATCCCGACGAATCATATGGCACAGCTGAAAAACCTGATGCAGACACCCTCCATCACCATCCGTCAGGCATACAAGAAGAACTTCCGCCAGCTCCC
>JAFTTU010000108.1 GCA_017466635.1 Bacteroides sp. | reverse complement strand
TCAACATATTTTCTACAGAAGGAGTAGTTACGTCCTTCAACTTATCACTCTTTACAGTAGTCATTGCACCTGTCAAGCTTTCCTTACGCTGGCTGGTGTAACCTACAACAACTACTTCGTCCAAAGTTTCTGTGTCTTCGGTCAAACGAATAGTCTGCTTTTCAGCAGTAGCCTTTACTTCGATAGTCTTGTAACCGATGAAAGAAACGGTGAGAGTAGAACCTACCGGAGCTTCGAGTTCATAATTACCATCAAAATCTGTGATTGTACCATTGGTAGTACCTTTTACAAGAACGTTTGCACCGATGATTGGTTCACCGTTCTTTGCATCCAAGATTGTACCTTTAATTTTTGCAATCTGTTGGGTTACAGCCAGTTCTGTATACCCCCCCCCTAGTTCTGCAGGAGC
Source organism: Bacteroides sp. (assembly GCA_017466635.1). Classification (GTDB taxonomy): domain Bacteria; phylum Bacteroidota; class Bacteroidia; order Bacteroidales; family Bacteroidaceae; genus Phocaeicola. The sequence continues at coordinate 5,681 of JAFTTU010000108.1, read as the reverse complement.
GGCGAACAAAGATGTTGTCGTCATTCCAAGTATGCTTGCTACCAAGACATACTTACCCTTTTGAGTTAGGTTTTTAATCTTCATAAAAGTCGATTAGGTTAGTAATAAATTAAATTAAAATTGTATGTTTATTATTCAATATTCAACTATTTGGTTTAAATCTTCAGATACTAAAAGTTTGGCCGTTTTTCTTAATAAGTTAAAAACCGCACAAAATTAGTAATAATTATATATATCAGCAAGAAATGTTGAATATTTCTTGCATAAATAGGCTATAAAAAACGGCAGGAGCTTTTCTCTCTTGCCGTCACCTCTTTTTTACTTGATGCCAATTCCCCAGGCACCAACCGGGTTGCTGTCAATCCACTGACAGAGCAACCAATTAACCAATCTTTCTACCTTTAAAAACATATATAAATGTCTAGTTTTATGTTTTACAGCACAAAATTACGGCTTTTTGTTGAAAGTATCACTATGATTAGGGCTTTTTTTTAGAGAAAATTGATGAATTTTCTTATCTTTATCCCCAAACATATTATTTTATGAGAAATTTCCTGTTTTTCCCCTTGTTCCTATGCGCTATGCTATTCTCGTGCAATAGCGAAAACGAAGTGAATCCATCGATAGACCCACCTCAAGAAGAGATGGGATTGGAAAGTATTCAACTGGAGAAAGACTTTCAGATAACACCTACCGGAGGTGCCGCCAGCGAAGCTCAAGGAGGGCAGGGTATCGAGCTTAGTTTTGATGGAAATACCCATCCTGAAACCCACTATCATTCCCGTTGGGGAAATGGAACCGTGCTTCCTGTGACCTTGGAATATTTCTTTGAGGGCAACAAGGAAGCTATGGATTATATCATCTATCACACTCGAAATGGTAATGGAAATTTCGGGGAGTTCGACTTGTACATTGCTACGGAAAACACTCCTGACTACAAACTCTATGACTCGTATGATTTCAACATGCAAAATGCTCCGAGCCGCATTGAACTCAAGGACAGTCCGAAGGGGATTACCAAAGTGAAGTTTGTCGTCAAGACAGGATTGGGGGGCTTTGTCAGTTGTAGCGAAATGCAGTTTTTCCGCAAGAATACAGAAAAACAATTGGACCGTCAATTGCTGGCCGTATTCAGTGACCTCACTTGCAGTACATTGAAACCGAATGTAAGCGAGGAGGCTATCAATGACCTTCCGGAATATTTCAAGCAATTGGCTACGCTTATTCAAAAGGATTCGTATAGCCCTTATGAAAAGGAATTCCGCATCCAAACCTACCAGCCATATAGTCATCCGGAAGAATGGGCAGAAAAGCTCATGACTAAAAAGTATTCGCATCTGAACAATCCGACCGGTATCTCTGTGAAGAAAGGAGATGAAATCCTTTTGCTTGTAGGCGACACCCACGGGCATACGCTCTGTGTACAGAACGTAGGAGAAGAAACGGTACAGGATTCCAATGGAAGCTATGTTCAGACGGCAGCTTCCGGAGATTCCTATTTCTTGCAAGAGGGTGTCAACAAGATTGCTGTCAATCAAACCGGTATGTTGTTCATCGTCTATCATGCCGATTTGTCAGACGCCGATGCCTTGCCTGTCAAGATTCATATTCCTGCCCAATGCGGTGAAGTTGCGGGTTACTTTGATTTGGCACGTCATCAGACCAATAAAAAATACGTGGAACTTATCGGGCAATCGGACTATAAGTATTTCTGTGTAAAGGGGGAAAGAATCATCTTTTATTTCCATCGGGACAAGATGAAACAAGCGGTTCCTGAAGACATTCTGTCTGCCATTCACTTGTGGGATGACATTGTAGGTTGGCAACACGAGCTTATGGGAATCGAGGATGTCTATCCTTCGCAGATGAACAATCGTCTGTTTGCCATTTCACCGGAGGGTAGTTATATGTGGGCTTCCGATTATCGGATTGCGTTTGTATATACTTACTTGAATAATATCTTGTTGAAAGACAATGTTATGGCTGCCAAGGACAATGCTTGGGGACCGGCACATGAAATCGGGCACATTCATCAATTGGCAATCAATTGGCCGAGTAGTACAGAATCATCCAATAACTTGTTTTCCAACTATACTCTGTATAAATTGGGAAAATATTGTTCACGAGGTGCTACATTGGCTGAATTGTCCAATGCCAGATTTGCACAGGGAGATGCTTGGTATAACATGGGAGACCCTACCCACCAGAACGAATCGACAGAAATACATTTGCGTATGAATTGGCAACTCTGGAATTATTATCATCGTTGCGGTTACAAGACTGACTTTTGGCCTTCTTTATTCAAAGAATTACGTGAAAACCGAATCGTTGAATCTGACCCGGGAGGTGCGCAACTTCACTTCGCTAAAGCTGTTTGCAAAGTAGCCAATGAAGACTTGACGGATTTCTTCGAATTATGGGGATTCTTTGTACCAGTGGATAATGTGACCTATCAGCAATATGGGACATGGAACTATCATGTAAGCGAAGAAATGATTGCTGAAGCCAAAGAATACATGAAACAATTCCCTAAAGCCAAGCATGCGTTCCAATATTTGGAAGACCGACGGGAAGGAGACGTCGGGTTGGATGTCAATCCGGGGGATGTAGGATATTTTGAGCAGTTTAAAAAGAATCAGAAGATAACCAAGGCGATTTCTTATAGTCGTAAAGGACAGCAAATAAGCGTAACCAATGGTGAGGAGGCTGTTGCTTTTGAATTGTATCTGAATGGTAAGATGATTTACTTCTCCAATACATTCCATTTCAATGTACCTTCTTCCATTCCATTGAATGACGATGTTAAGGTATGTGCAGTGCAGGCGGATGGTACACGCATTGAACTGTAATCGATGTAAAGTGGATGTGTCAAATACGCATCCACTTATTTTTTTGGCACGGATTACACGGATTAACACGGTTTTTTAGTGTATGTGTCCATCAAATATATCCGTGCAATCCGTGTAATCCGTGCCTAAAATACATCATGACACACTCTCATATGGACTTAAAAACCTAATCTCTTGAACTCACTCTCAAAGTTAGGGGTAAAAACACCCTTTCCCAAATTGTTTCTAATCTCTTCTAATAGCCAGAAACGTCCTCCGTCCAGTTCGTCACTTGGGGCAATGACACCATCGTATACTGTTTTATGGGCAAAAACCAATTCCTTTTCACGGTCGGATTCGAAAACGTAGGTAGTAAGTAGTTCGGGAGTGAAATCGGTGATGCCGAGTTCTTCTTGTACTTCGCGTTTCAAGGCGATTTCTACACTTTCTCCTAAATCCACATGTCCGCCTACGGCAGTATCCCATTTGCCCGGTTGGATGTCTTTCCATTCGGGGCGCTTCTGGAGATAGATTTCACCTTGGCTGTTGAATACATGAAGGTGTACGACCGGATGGAGCAGCTTGCTTCCGTTGTGGCACTCTCCACGGGTAGCGGCACTGATGATATTGCCTTGTTCGTCCACGATGGGGAACATTTCTTGGTTATTGTCTTGCTTCATGGTTTTTATGGAATAAGGAGTGATGAATCTCCGTAACTGAGGAAACGGAAATCATGACTCAATGCATAATCGTATATCTTTTTCCAGTCACCTTTCACAAATGCCGAGACAAGCAACAACAAAGTGCTTTGTGGCTGATGGAAGTTGGTGACAATCTTCTTCACAATCTTGTACTCATACCCCGGGGCGATGATGATTTGCGTACTGGTATGCAGGGCCTCCATGCCGTGACGGTTCAGATAGTCGAGGATGCATTGCAACGCTTCAACCGGAGTAAGGGCTGGATGCGGTTCGTAAGGCATCCATTGCTTCACGTGCAATTCGTCTTGATTGGCTTCCGGATTTTGGCTGATGAGTATACCTATATAATATAGGCTTTCCAAGGTACGAACAGAAGTAGTACCTACCGCTACGGTTTGTCCACCGTGGGCAATCAGCTTCTCAATGGTGCGCTTGTTTACTGAAATGTATTCAGTGTGCATTTCGTGACCTTCGATTTCTTCACTCTTTACGGGCTTGAAGGTACCGGCTCCCACGTGGAGCGTCAGTTCTTCGCGGTCGATGCCCCGTTCGTCGAGGGCTTTCAATACTCGTTCGGTGAAGTGAAGTCCGGCAGTAGGAGCTGCTACGGAACCTTTGATTTTGGAATATACCGTTTGGTAAGTCTTCTTGTCGCTTTCCTGTGTTTCGCGGTTCAAATAGGGAGGAATAGGGAGCTCGCCCACGGCTTCCAGTACATCGGCGAAGGTCAATGATTCATCGTTCCATTCGAAATCCACCCAATGGCTGGTTCCTCGACATTCTCCACGGGTAGCACTCAGTGTAATGGTACGGCCTTTCACTTCTACTTCACGCTTCAAGGTTCCTTCTTTCCATTTCTTGAGGTTGCCCACCATACATAGCCAGCTGCACTTCTTTGTTTGTTGGAAAGACAGCACGTAGTCGTTCGGTGCAATCGGTTCCAGACAAAACACCTCGATGAGGGCACCCGTTTCCTTGCGGAAATGCAGGCGGGCCTGGATGACCTTAGTATTGTTGAACACCATCATTTCGCCCGGTTCTAAATAAGAGGGCAGGGAGGTGAATCGGTCTTCGCTCACTTCGCCATGTCTGTACACCAACAACTTCGACTCGTCGCGGTTGGATAGAGGGAATTTGGCAATCCTTTCATCGGGCAACGGGTAGTTGAACTCACTTATTTTGATATGTTTGGTATCTTCCATTTTGTTCTTAAAAAATAAATCGGTACAAAAGTACCGATTTATTTTTAGAAATTCAACGGATAACGTTTCAAGAACGCTACTGTCTTGTGGATTTCCTTATACATGACGATGTCTTCCTTGATGAAAGGTACTTCATTCCGATATTTCGTCAGGAATTTTTCGATGATCGGTGAACTCTTCATCGGACGACGGAACTCAATGGCTTGGGCGGCATTCATCAGTTCGATGGCAAGAATGTGGTCGAGATTATCCATCACTTTATAGAGTTTGGTAGCGGCATTGGCTCCCATACTCACATGGTCTTCCTGTCCGTTGCTCGATACGATGGAGTCGCTACTGGCGGCATAACAATACATCTTGTTTTGGCTCACCATGCTGGCAGCAGCATATTGCGGAATCATGAAGCCTGAATTTAACCCGGAGTTGGCCACCAGGAATTCGGGTAATCCACGTAAGCCCATGATGAGTTGGGCTACCCGTCGTTCGCTGATATTGCCTAGTTCGGCCATGGCAATGGCCAGGTAGTCATAAACCAAGGCCAATGGTTGTCCATGGAAGTTACCACCCGAAATAATCAAGTCTTCATCCGGGAAGATGGTCGGGTTGTCTGTAACGGAATTGATTTCGGTCAGCAAAACCGAAGCAACATGATGGATGGCATCCTTGGTGGCTCCATGTACCTGTGGTATGCACCGGAAGGAATAAGGATCCTGAACATGCTTCTTGGGTTGGGCGATGATTTCACTTCCTTCCAAGACACGGCGGAAGAATGCTCCCGTTTCGATTTGTCCCTTATGAGGACGCATCTGCTGGATGCAATCCATGAAAGGGTCGATACGTCCATCGAATGCTTCGAGAGATATGGCTGCTATCAGGTCGGCTCGCTTGATGAGGCGAAAAGCCTTGAGGATGGCATACACGCCGTTGGCACTCATGAATTGAGTTCCATT
>JAFTTU010000107.1 GCA_017466635.1 Bacteroides sp. | reverse complement strand
GTGGCAACCGATGCCGATGTCGACGGCATGCACATCCGCCTGCTGATGATCACCTTCTTCCTCCAGTTCTTCCCGGACTTGATTAAGAAGGGACATGTTTATATCCTCCAGACACCGCTCTTCCGTGTGCGTAACCGCAAGAAAGGCGTCTACGAGACCATCTATTGCTATACCGACGAAGAACGCATTGCCGCCATCGAAAAGCTCAGCCCGAATCCCGAAATCACCCGATTCAAGGGGCTTGGCGAAATCTCGCCGGACGAGTTCAAGAACTTCATCGGTCAGGACATGCGCCTCGAAAAGGTGCGCCTCCGCAAGGACGACCTTGTGAAGGACCTGCTGGAGTTCTACATGGGAAAGAATACCATGGAGCGTCAGAACTTTATCATCGAGAATTTGGTTGTAGAAGAAGATATTACGAAAGAATAGGAATTCTGATGTATGATTTATGATGTATGATTTCTGATTATTGATTCAAAACACATACATCATACATCATACATCATAAATCATCAATCATCAATGAAACGTGCAATATTTCCCGGCTCATTCGACCCCTTCACCCTCGGTCACCATTCCATCGTGAAGCGGGCATTGGCCTTTATGGATGAAATCATCATCGGTATCGGAATCAATGAGAACAAGCGATGCCTGATGCCGGTTGAGAAGCGCTTGGAGAGCATCCGGAAGCTATATGCCGACGAACCTCGGGTTAAGGTCTTGACCTATAGCGGACTGACCGTCGATTTTGCTCAGGAGCAAGAAGCCGGGGTCATTCTCCGTGGCATCCGGACTGTAAAGGATTTTGAGTACGAAGAAGGTATAGCCGATATCAATCGCCAATTGAGTGGCATCGATACGGTTTTCCTCTTTACCGAGCCTGAATATTCGGCCATCAGTTCGAGTGTGGTAAGGGAATTGTTGCATTATGGCAAGGACGTTCGTGCGTTTCTGCCGGAAGGAATGGAGATTTGAAAGAATGAAGAATCAGATTATAGCTATCATGGCAGGTTTGCTAACCTGCCTTTTTTCTATCGGTGTAGTTCAGGCACAAGAGAAGAAGTCGAATTATGTGGACTCACCCATGCGGAAGATGCAGTTGGCACAATTCGCCATCACCAATCTGTATGTAGACCAGGCGGACGAGAACAAGCTGGTGGAACGGGCCATTATCGCCATGTTGGAAGAGCTCGACCCGCATTCCACCTACTCCAATGCCGAGGAGGTGAAGAAGATGAACGAACCGCTTCAAGGCAATTTCGATGGTATCGGCATCCAGTTCAATATGGCAGAAGATACCTTGTTTGTGATTCAGCCTGTATCGGGAGGTCCTTCGGAGAAGGTGGGCATCCGTGCAGGCGACCGTATCACCCATGTGAATGATACCCTCATCGCCGGTGTCAAGATGACTACCGATGACATCACCCGTCGCTTGAAAGGGCCGAAGGGAACCAAGGTGAATGTCAAGGTTGTCCGCAAGGGAGTGGACGAGTTGCTCTCTTTTACCATTGAACGCGACAAGATTCCGGTGCATAGTCTCGATGCTTCCTATATGATTACTCCCCGAATCGGTTACATCAAAATCAACCGTTTTGGAGCCACTACTTACGATGAATTCATGGAGGCATTAGCATCCTTGAAAGGCCAGGGTATGCAGGACTTGATACTCGACCTTCAAGGCAATGGTGGAGGGTATCTGAATGCTGCCATCGACATTGCCAATGAGTTCTTGGGAGGAGGCGAGCGGATAGTTTATACGGAAGGCCGTCAGAGCCCGCTCCGCGAGTTTTTTGCCAAAGGAAACGGAAAGCATCAGAACGGTAAGCTGGTGGTGCTGGTGGATGAGTTCTCGGCTTCGGCCAGCGAGATTGTGGCAGGTGCCGTACAGGATTGGGACAGAGGCTTGGTAGTCGGTCGGCGCACCTTCGGCAAGGGATTGGTTCAGCGTCCCATTGACTTGCCCGATGGTTCCATGATTCGCCTCACCGTGGCCCGATATTATACTCCTGCCGGACGTTGCATCCAGAAACCTTACGAGAGTATCGAACAATACAATGCTGACTTGATAGAGCGTTACAACCGGGGCGAAATGATGAGTGCCGATAGCATCCATTTCCCGGATTCGTTGAAGTGTACCACGTTGAAGAAAGGCCGTACGGTGTATGGTGGCGGTGGCATCATGCCCGATTATTTCGTGCCGGTGGATACGACACTTTTCACCAAATACCATAGTCAGTTGAGCAACAAGGGAGTGCTCTTGAAAGTACATTTCCAACTGATAGATGCCCATCGCGATGAATGGATGAAGAAGTATGATGATTATGCCGTGTTCAATAAGGATTTCGACTTGGATGCTGACATGATGCAACAACTCATCGAAGAGGGGGAGAAGGAAGGGGTGGAGTTCAACGAGGAACAATACAAGAAATCCGAACCTCTCATCAAGCTCCAACTGAAAGCCTTGATAGCTCGTGACCTTTGGGATATGAATGAATACTATCACACCATCAATGTGGTGAATGAAAGTGTGAACAAGGCGGTGGAGTTGCTCACGGAGTGATTCGTGAGCGCTTACGATTGCCTACGAGAGTACTTACAATTGCTCGCGAGAGTGCTTACATATTAAACAGAAAAACAGTTAAACAGAAAACAGTTTTTTTGAAAGTGCCAGTAGGGATAAAAACACCCCTTATAGAATATTATAATTATATTTTATATAATTATAATATTCTATGTACCACATATAGCGATTTATAATAACTGTTTTCTGTTTTATTGTTTTATTGTTTTTGTCTGACTGATTTCTTCCCGAGGTTACAATGCTTGCCTTTCCGAACAATCTATAAACCGATTGTGTGTTAAATATATCCATTGACCTACCCAAATGTTCCATTCACCGATTTCGTTTGAAGATGTGATTACTTTTTTACTCCTTTGCATCCAAAAATAGAAAAACACACATCCAAAGCGTTGGTGTAAAAAAGCTCATCTAGGGTCTATGATCTTGGATGTTTTAACATAACAAGTTTAAATTTATATGTGTTCCTGTTTGTGAAAATCGGAACACTTTTTTTATGCATTTATTGCCATATCTGAATGTAATCTTGAAGTTCTTTCAAACAAGATTTGCTGATGGGGATGTGCGTCTTGTTGAAAACGATGCTCCGGTTTTCCAGCACCGTAATGCTTTTCTTGCGGACAATGTAGGAGCGGTGTACACGAATGAAATCCTGGGCGGGCAATACGGACTCCAGCTTTTTCAATGAACAGAGGCTGAGGATAGGCTTGGGTTGGTTGTTGCAATGGATTCTGACGTAATCGTCATAGCTTTCGATATAGTCTATGTGTTCAAATTCCAGACGGACAATGCGGTAGCCGGATTTGAGATAAATGTGTCCTGGTTGTGCTTCCGGTGCTTGAAGCGACAAACGTTGGAGGGCTTTGTTGGCCGATGCCAGGAAGGTAGGGTAGGAATCGGTGGTGAGCAGGAAGTCCAATGCATTCAACCGGAAACAATCGAAGGCTTGGCTCTTGTCTGATGAAATGAACACAATGGGAAGGTAGGAACCGATGCTTGCGCAGAAAGAAGCCACTTTCTCGATGTCTTTGTCGATTCCACAAAACAACAGCTCTATTTCCTTCTGCTGACAGACGGGAAGCATTTCTGATGGAGAGGTAGATTGAGCCGTCAGCTTCAGAAAGGGAGTCTGTTCGATAAAGTTGCAGAAGCGTTTGCCTGTTTCTTCATCGGGATGGAGGATTCCGCATTTTATCTTTTTCATCCTTATGCGTGGTTGAATCTATAACCAAGATTTTATGTCCGATGAGGCTTCGCATCGAAGTTAAAAATAAGATACATGAGGCATATAAATAAAAAACGTGAAGCCCACTCGTCGCTCGCTCCACGATTTCAGGCGCCTGAGAATTGCCCACCATTGTAGAAACGAGCAACTCCGAACTTCACGCCGATAATTATATCATACCCATATACCCATTTGCCTTTCGTGTAGATACACCATAGGCAAACGGGCATAATAAGGGCTGTCTAGATACAACATACCCAACGTCCTTCTTTGTTGCTTTGTTCTTGACAATGGTTGAAAAGTTTTCTCAGGACTTCGAAATCGTCAAAACCAAAGCGTAAGAATACGCCATTATCTATATGTCTGTCCCCACCACCACTGCTTCATGATGAAGTTTCGGCGTGAAGACTCGACAAAGATAGTAATTAATACTTTATTCAAAGGAATTACATGGAATAAAAATTGGGCTTTTTTCAAGAAATGAATATCTTTGCGTAATGTAATCTTAAAAATGAAAAACATGAAGGGAATCATCTTATTGGGTGCCTTGTTCTTGATGGCATCTTGCGCTGGCGAAAAACACAATGTGCTGACCGAAGCCGAAATAGCCGACGGTTGGGAATTGTTGTTCGATGGAAAGACATTGGACGGGTGGAAGGATTATAACGGCGAAACGCTCACTCAGCCATGGCATGTGGTGGATGGTTGCATCCAGGCCAATGGCGATGGTAGCGACCTCTCGGGCTATATCGTGACCAAGAAACAATACGATAACTTTATCCTCGACTGGGATTGGAAACTTTCTTATGGCGGTAATAGCGGCATGCTCTATCACGTGGTGGAAGACCCTTACTTCAAAGTGCCTTATGTGACGGGTCCTGAATATCAATTGATAGATAACGAAGGCTGGGAAGCAACCAACGCTCCGACCAAGCTCGAAGAATGGCAGAAGCTGGGTGTGGACTATGCCATGTACCTCCCGAATCCTGAAGCAATGGACGTGAATCCGCAAGGCGAATGGAACAACTCACGCATCGTGTTCGACAACGGTCATGTGGAACATTACCTCAATGGAAAGAAGATTCTGGAATTCGATGCCTGGACAGACGACTGGTTCCAGCGCAAGGGTAGCGGCAAATGGGAAATGGCTCCGGAATACGGTTTGGCCCGTAGAGGGGTGATTTGCTTGCAGGACCATGGCTATCCGGCTTCCTTCCGTAACATCAAAATCAAGGAACTCCCGAAGAAGACTACCGGAGTGGAAGAAGTGCTCTTCAATGGCAAGGACTTGACCGGATGGGAAGCCTACGGTACCGAGCTTTGGTATGTGGACAACGATGGTCATTTGGTATGCGAAAGCGGCAAGGACAAGCAATACGGCTATCTCGCTACCCGCGATTACTACAATGACTTCGACCTCAGCATCGACTTCAAGCAATTGGCCAACGGCAATTCGGGTGTGTTCTTCCGTTCGTTTGTAGAGCCGCCGGTGAAGGTTCACGGTTGGCAATGCGAAGTGGCTCCATACAATCACGATACAGCCGGCATCTATGAATCGTATGGCCGTGGTTGGTTGGTGCAGATTCCGGATGAAAAGGAAAACATCCTGAAGCAGGGCGACTGGAATACCCTCCGCATCCGTGTGGAAGGAAACCATGTGCAGACTTGGTTGAACGGTGAGCCGATGACCGACTTCGAAGACGAAAAGATTGGTGCAGCACAAGGACGCATCGCCCTCCAGATACACGACGGTGGTGGCATCAAGGTGTTGTGGCGTAATATCAAAGTAACAAGAATCTAATAAAATCATCATACTATGGGAACCAATAGAAGAGACTTTCTGAAGACAATGGGTGGGATAGGTTTGTTCTCCATCGTGCCGGCCAAGGTACTGGGAGGCCCCAACCATATAGCACCGAGCGACCAGCTCACCAAGGGTATCATTGGGGTAGGCGGTATCGGTAGAAGCAGCTATCACTTTACTAGTGACGAATCGTGCCGTCTGGTATCGGTATGTGATGTAGACAAGAACCATTTGCAGAAGGCGGTGGACTTGGGCAAGAAGAAGTTCAACCAGACCCTGCAGACTTATCATGATTTCCGTGACTTGATTAAAGACCCGAATGTGGATGTGGTTCACATTGCCACTCCTCCGCATTGGCATGCCTTGATGGCGATAGAAGCCGCTAAGGCCGGTAAGGACATCTGGTGCGAAAAGCCGATGACCCGTACCATTGGCGAAGGCAAGCGGGTAGTGGAAGCCGTGAAGCAGAACAACCGTATCTTCCGTCTGAATACCTGGTTCCGTTTCAAGGACAATTTCTATGGCTTGGGTACAACCGTCGAGCCGTTGAAGAAGCTCGTGGATAGCGGCTTGTTGGGTTGGCCGTTGAAGGTGAC
>JAFTTU010000041.1 GCA_017466635.1 Bacteroides sp. | reverse complement strand
GCGCGTGCCACGATTACTGACATAGAGTAGTCGATGTACGACGACTTCATTTCCTCCTCGATGTTGATTTTAATAATTCTGTCTTGCTCTTGCATTTAAAACATTATTAATTTAAACAATCTTTTCCGATTCTTCAAAAATCATGTAAAGATACTACTTTTCCGTGACATGGAGAAACAATTATCCTTAAATATTAAAAACTTTAATGGTTTTTGAGAAATCACGTCTTTTACCCTTGCCACACTCAGATGCAGTCACAAGGGGTTGCGTAAGCACTTTCAGAGCCTTGTCTAAGTACTTACACATGGCATCGAGAGCGCTCACGCCTGCACATTTAGATTTGTTTAACAACTGAGCGAACCTTCTGGCACGGAATTTGTAGTATAAACACGGAAATCAAGCCGAAAATATTGAGTATATTTGCAGGCTAAAAAACAAAAAACTGAATATTATATAGCATGAACAACCAATTTACACCTAGAGTTTCCGACATCATCATGTATAGCAAGGAAGAGGCTATCCGCCTCAAGAACAGCTATATAGGTCCAGAGCATCTGCTTTTGGGACTTTTGCGCGATGGCGAAGGAAAGGCGATTGAAGCGCTGTTCAACTTACAAATAGACTTGAAGCAACTGAAAGTCGAGATGGAAAACAAACTGAATGATGTCCAGAATACCGACTTCCCGTCCGATGAAAACATCAACTTCAATGATGTGGCTTCCCGCATCCTGAAGCTTTGTATCCTCGAAGCCAGACAAATGAAGTGCGAAGCGGTGGACTCTGAACATATCTTACTAGCCATTATGAGACAAAAGAACAACAAGGCTTCCCAATTGCTGGAAGAACATGAAGTGACATACGAAAAGGTCATGGAAGCTCTGACGCTTCAACCGGATGCTCCCCGTGCAGGTCTCGGATTTGACGAGGACGAGGATGAAGAAGAAGACCGTGGCATGTTGCAAAGACCACAAAATCCTCAGGGACAAGGTGGTAGTTCACAACAAACCCGTACTACCCAACAGAAGAAGACCGCCAACGATACCCCTATCCTTGACAACTTCGGCACCGATTTGACCCGTGCCGCTGAGGAAGGAAAGCTCGATCCGGTCATCGGACGTGAGAAGGAAATTGAGCGTGTGGCACAGATACTTAGCCGACGCAAGAAGAATAATCCGGTACTCATCGGCGAACCGGGTGTAGGTAAGTCTGCCATCGTAGAAGGTCTTGCCCTCCGCATCGTGGAAAAGAAGGTTTCACGCATCTTGTTCAACAAACGCGTGGTGACACTCGACATGGCATCGGTGGTAGCAGGAACCAAGTACCGTGGTCAGTTTGAAGAACGTATCCGCTCCATTATCAAGGAGTTGCAGAAGAATCCGGACATCATCCTTTTCATCGACGAAATCCATACGCTCGTGGGTGCCGGCTCGGCCGCAGGCTCCATGGACGCCGCCAACATGCTGAAACCAGCCTTGGCTCGTGGAGAAATCCAATGCATCGGTGCCACTACCCTCGACGAATACCGCAAGAACATCGAAAAGGACGGTGCCCTAGAACGCCGATTCCAGAAGATTATCGTGGAGCCTACCACACCGGAAGAAACCCTTCAGATTCTCCGTAACATCAAGGACCGTTACGAAGACCATCACAACGTGACTTATACGGATGCGGCACTCGAAGCATGTGTCAAATTGGCAGACCGATACATCACCGACCGTTTCTTCCCCGACAAGGCTATCGATGCCCTGGACGAAGCAGGTTCGCGTGTACACCTTATTAATATAGCCGCCCCGAAGGAAATCGAAGAGCAGGAAAAGCTCATCGACGAGATGAAGAACCGCAAGAACGAGGCCGTCCGTTTGCAGAACTTCGAACTCGCGGCCAGCTATCGCGACAAAGAAAAGGAACTGAGCGCCCAACTCGACATCATGAAGGAGAATTGGGAAAAGAGCCTGAAAGAAAACCGCGAAACCGTTGACGATGAACAAATTGCCAATGTAGTATCCATGATGTCTGGGGTTCCTGTACAGAAGATGGCTCAAGCCGAAGGCATGCGCCTGATGGGCATGAAGGACGATTTGATGAGCAAGGTTATCGGCCAGGACAAAGCCATTGAAACACTTGTCAAGGCCATCCGCCGTAGTCGTATCGGCTTGAAAGACCCTAACCGCCCGATTGGTACATTCATGTTCTTAGGCCCTACTGGTGTAGGTAAGACACACTTGGCCAAGGAATTAGCGAAGTTCATGTTCGGTTCTGCCGATGCATTGATTCGTGTGGACATGAGCGAATACATGGAAAAATTCACCGTATCTCGTCTCGTGGGAGCTCCTCCGGGATATGTAGGCTATGAAGAAGGTGGCTTGCTCACCGAAAAGGTACGTCGTAAACCTTACTCCATCGTCTTGTTGGATGAAATCGAAAAGGCTCATCCAGATGTATTCAACATCCTCCTCCAAGTGCTCGACGAAGGCCACTTGACAGACACGAATGGTCGCACCGTGGATTTTAAGAACACGATTGTCATCATGACATCGAATGTCGGTACCCGTCAATTGAAGGATTTCGGCAAGGGAATCGGCTTCACTTCGGGTCAGACGGAAAACATGAAGGACTACTCGCGTGGCATCATCACCAAGGCGCTCAACAAGCAGTTCGCACCGGAGTTCCTGAACCGTCTGGACGAAATCATCAACTTCGACCAGTTGGAAATGGATAGCCTTGTGAAGATTGTGGACATCGAATTGGAAGGTCTGTACAAGCGTGTGGAAGCCATTGGCTACAAGCTCGTTATGGACGAAGAAGCACGCAAGTTCATCGCCAACAAGGGATATGACATCCAGTATGGCGCTCGCCCGTTGAAGCGTGCCATCCAAACACATGTAGAAGATGCCTTGGCAGAAGTGATTCTCGGAAGTGACATTCAGGAAGGTGACACCATACGTGGTACACACGACAAGAAAAAGGATGCCATCGTGATGACGATTGAAAAGTGAAAAATCCGTTAAAAGAATATGCCAAAATGTCAGACGGAAACGTCTGGCATTTTTTTTGCTCTATAGTTTTTGACTATTAAAAAGAGTATAAACAATAAAAACATAAGAATCATGCAAAAAGGAAACATTGGGGTAACAACCGAAAACATTTTCCCCATCATCAAGAAATTCTTGTATAGCGACCACGAAATCTTCCTTCGTGAATTGGTATCAAACGCCGTAGATGCTACCCAGAAGTTGAAGACATACGCTTCGAAGGGTGACTTCAAAGGCGAAATGGGCGACTTGACCGTAAAGGTTAACGTTGACAAGGAAACCATCACTATCAGCGACCGTGGTATCGGTATGACCGCCGAAGAAATTGACAAGTACATCAACCAGATTGCTTTTTCGGGTGCCAACGACTTCCTCGACAAATACAAGGAAGACGCCAATGCCATCATCGGCCATTTCGGCCTTGGTTTCTACTCAGCTTTCATGGTAGCCAAGAAGGTAGAAATCGTAACCAAGTCTTACCAGGAAGGTGCTCAGGCCGTGAAGTGGTCTTGTGACGGTAGCCCTGAATTCACCCTCGAAAACATCGACAAGGCAGACCGTGGTACAGACATCATTCTCTACATCGACGATGATTGCAAGGAATTCCTCGAAGAATCACGCATCTCTACCTTATTGAATAAATATTGTCGATTCCTCCCTATTCCGGTAGCTTTCGGCAAGAAGAAGGATTGGAAAGACGGTAAGCAGGTAGAAACCGACGAAGACAACGTAATCAATGATAGTGAACCATTGTGGACCAAGAAGCCAATGGACTTGAAGGACGAAGACTACAAGAAGTTCTATCGTGACCTCTACCCAATGTCGGATGAACCGTTGTTCTGGATTCACTTGAATGTGGACTATCCGTTCAACTTGACCGGTGTGCTCTACTTCCCGAAAATCAAGAGCAACCTCGAATTGCAGAAGAACAAGATTCAGCTTTATTGCAACCAGGTATTCGTGACCGATTCGGTGGAAGGCATCGTACCTGACTTCTTGACATTGCTTCATGGTGTCATCGACTCTCCGGACATCCCGTTGAACGTATCGCGTTCTTACCTCCAGAGCGATTCGAACGTGAAGAAGATTTCTACCTACATCACCAAGAAAGTTTCAGACCGCTTGCAGAGCATCTTCAAGAGCGACCGTAAGGATTTCGAAGCCAAGTGGGATGATTTGAAGATTTTCATCAACTACGGTATGTTGACTCAAGAAGACTTCTACGACAAGGCCAACAAGTTCTCGTTGATGAAGGACACCGACGGTAACTATTACACTTACGAAGAATACAAGACCCTCATCAAGGACAACCAGACTGACAAGGATGGCAACCTCATCTACTTGTATTCCAACAATTTGGAAGAACAATATAGCTACATCGATGCCGCTAAGAACAAGGGTTACAACGTATTGCTGATGGACGGCCAATTGGACGTAGCGATGGTAAGTATGCTCGAACACAAGCTCGAAAAATGCCGTTTCACTCGCGTGGATAGCGATGTCATCGACCGCCTCATTGCCAAGGACGAACCAAAGGGCGAAGAATTGGCCAACGAAAAGAAGGACATCCTTTCATCGGTATTCCGTAGTCAGTTGCCAAGCATGAACAAGGTGGAATTCAACGTAGAAACCCAAGCCATGGGCGAAACCGGTGCACCGATTATGATTACACAGAGTGAATACATGCGTCGTATGAAGGAAATGTCACACATCCAGTCAGGCATGAGCTTCTATGGCGAAATGCCGGATATGTTTAATGTAGTTTTGAACTCCGACCACAAGCTCGTGAAGCAAGTACTGGAAGATGCCAACTCAGCATGTAGCGAAGAATTGTTGCCGATTGAAACCAACATCGCCGCCTTGAATTTCGAACAAAGCGAAATGCAAAAGAAGCAACAAGACATGAAGTACGACGAAATTCCTCAAGCAGACAAGGACGCTCTTAGCGAAGTGGAAAAGAAGCTTGCCGATGAAAAGAGCAAGAAGGATGCAGTATTGGGTAAGTATGCCGGTGGAAACAAGGTTATCCGTCAGCTGGTAGACCTCGCTTTGTTGCAGAACAACATGTTGAAGGGTGAAGCATTGACAAACTTCGTGAAGCGTAGCATTGAGATGATTTAATCATTAATCACTCACTATCAATTATATAAAGCATCGGTCATCCAAATCCGATGCTTTTTTATGAAAAAAAGAGCGAAAAACGCTTGCAGATTCAAAAAAAGTCACTACCTTTGCACCCGTCAAAACAAAAGGACATGGCTCCGTAGCTCAACTGAATAGAGCATCTGACTACGGATCAGAAGGTTACAGGTTTGAATCCTGTCGGAGTCACGAACGACGTTTGACATAAATTGATTGGAGAATGGCTCCGTAGCTCAACTGAATAGAGCATCTGACTACGGATCAGAAGGTTACAGGTTTGAATCCTGTCGGAGTCACAATCATTACTAATTTGACAATATTGACTGGAGTATGGCTCCGTAGCTCAACTGAATAGAGCATCTGACTACGGATCAGAAGGTTACAGGTTTGAATCCTGTCGGAGTCACGAAAAAGAGTTCATCAGCGATGATGAGCTCTTTTTTCGTATATACTTTATTGTATTTAGGCACAAACTACGCGGATTTCACGGACTAAATATGAAAACACGCATAAAAACCGCGTTAATCCGTGAAATCCGTGCCTACAAAAAAATGGATGCGTTTTATAGACACACCCACTCTTTTCTATAATAAAATCATTCTAATTATTCTTCCGGAGCAAACATCGGGTCCCAAGAAGGAAGCATGATTGGCTTCTGTTCCATCAACTTCATGATGTCGGAAGGAACGTACTTCTTTTCTACCACTACACGGAACATATAGTTATCAAACCATTCGTCGGTCATAATCAAGTTGCCTTGATAGCCTGAAGATGCCCCCCAGCTATTTTCAACCATCCATTTCTTCGGCTTGCCAGCTTCGTCCAAGTCAACGGCAATCAAGGTCATGGCATGAGAAGAACCGCTTGAGAAAGTCTGGATGCGTTGCTTCTTGTCCATCGGGAATTGAGTACGGAACAACGATGCATAATCCATGTTGTTGATATCCAAAGTGCCTTTCTTGCGGTCCATAAACTTACCCACGTCGCAAGAGAAATACATAGCTGTATTGTCCTTGATAGAAGCGATAGCGAGTTCTTTCACCTTTTCAATCGGAAGATTGAGATATACCCAGTTTTCACCATCGTACACATGACGGTCGTACTCGATTTCATATACCTTATTATATTCGCGGCTTGGGTCATTCATCACCATGATGTAGTTATGTTCCAAGTCTTCGCCGATATATTCCTGATAGAAGCTCTTCGGAGTATACTTCTTGGTGCTGACTACCTTACCTTCCTTGTCATAACGAGTCCATTCAAACTCTGTTGGAGGAGCACCCAAACATTCTACCAAAATACGATAGATTTCGGTCAGCATGGCTTCCTTACGTTCCTGAGTCTTGTTGCCCTTCATACCACGAAGCTCAAGAGCATATTCACGAAGTTTCCACTTCAAAATCATACCCAACTGACCTGTATTGTCACTCTGATATGTTTCAGGCATCACTTCCTTAGGCACTACACCATACTTCATGATAAGATTGGAAACACCTGTAAATTGACCACCGTCACCGATAGCATTCTTCAACAACCAATCTACCTTACGGTCTTCCAACGGAAGATCCTTGGTATCGATGATTGCTTGCAAGAAAAGGTTCGACTTTTCGAGCAAATCATAGAACGAATTGTAGTTTTGAGAGAATTCGAAACCCGGCAAAGCATATTTATCAATCATCTTGGCACGCAATACATTCAAACCAGTAAAGAGCCAACAACGACCTGATGACTTCTGGTTAGTAATGCCTTTAGTCTTTACACGATGAGAGAAATGAGTGTCAATCATCGAAAGGTTTTCGCCATTGATAGCCAATGCAGAGATAGAATTCGATGCAAGAGCATTCTTAACGGCCTTCTGTTCAGGAGTTCCTTGATAACCTTGACGGATACGGCTCAACATATCTTCGCTGATACCACCGTTTTTGGTCTGTGCGATAGCGCCAATGATGCTTACCATCATCACCGCCAAACAAAGAATAAGTTTTTTCATGAGTGATTAAAGTTTTATATGTTTTTCATACCCACGAAGATACGTGTTTTTTACCACACAACCAAACGATTGGATATAAAAAATGCCGCTATCTTCCATTTATCCGAAAGCATAGCGGCAATCCATTCATATTCTCAAAACCTTTCATTTAATCTCATTCCAAGCGGCACTCAACTTCTCGCAAGTAACCTGACGAGCCGGTACCAATGGCAAACGGAGCTTGTTTTCTATCATACCCATGATGCCCAGCATCGCTTTTACACCCGCCGGATTACCATCGACAAACAAAAGATTGCACATTTCGGCAAACTTGTGGTGAATAGGCAACGCATTGGCATAATCACCTTCCAAAGCCAATTGAGTCATACGGCTGAATTCACGTGGGAAAGCATTGCCAAGTACGGAAATTACGCCCACCGCACCCAAGGTAATCAACGGGAAAGTAATGCCGTCATCGCCTGAAATTACATCGAAACCTTCCGGTTTGTTCTTGATGATTTCATCCATTTGGGCAATGTTACCCGATGCCTCCTTGATAGCCACGATGTTTTCGAAATCATTAGCCAAACGAAGGGTAGTCTCTGCAGTCATGTTCACTCCTGTACGTCCTGGAACATTGTAAAGCACGATCGGAAGTTCAGTTGCTTCTGCCACCGCCTTATAATGCTGATAAATACCTTCCTGAGAAGGCTTATTATAATAAGGTACAACAACAAGCAAGGCATCTACACCGGTCATATCGTCGTTCTTCACACTATCTACCACCGCTTGTGTACTATTGCTACCTACGCCCAACAAGATAGGAAGACGACCATCAACACGGTCGATAATGGTACGTTTGACTTTTTCCTTTTCCTCCTTAGTCAATGTCGGAGTTTCTGCGGTTGTACCCAACACACACAAGAAATCCGTTCCGTTTTCCAACTGATAATCTACCAAACGAAGCAAGGCATCATAATCCACGCTACCATCTTCCTTGAAAGGGGTAATCAATGCAACCCCCATTCCTTTCAATCTTGTCTCTCTCATATATATATCAATTATTTACTTTTTCAAACTTGCGCAAAATTACAATAATTTTCTATCAATACTTTAAAACTTCAATAAAAAAATCCGTTTTTGCGATAAAAAGTTACTCTAACAGCTTTAAAAATTCATCTTCGGTCATTATTTGAATTCCCAATTTGTTGGCTTTTTCCAACTTTGCCGGTCCCATATTGTCACCCGCCAAGATGAAACTAGTCTTTTTCGAGATACTTCCTACGTTCTTTCCGCCATTCTTTTCGATGATTTCCTTGTATTCATCCCGCGAATGATGCGCAAATACCCCACTGATGACAATGGACTTTCCCACCAACTTGTCGGTATATTCAGACATGTCGAGTTCTTCCATTTCCAATTGGACACCTGCTTCACGAAGTCTTTCTATCTGCTCCCGGTTCTTCTCATTCGAAAAATAAAGAAGAATGCTTTGGGCGATACGAGTACCTATTTCGTCCACTTGCATCAAATCATCCAACGAAGCTTTGGCCAAAGCATCGATGCTACGGAAAGCTTTCGCCAACGTTTTGGCGGTTGTTTCACCTACAAAACGAATACCAAGCGCAAACAACACCCGTTCAAACGGCACCTCCTTCGATACCCGGATACCTTCCATGATATTCAAGGCCGATTTCTTGCCCATTCTTTCCAATCGGGCTATGTCGGGAGCTTTCAAAGAATATAAATCGGCAATAGTATGAATCATGCCTTCCTGATAAAACTGGTCAATCGTTTCGGAGCCCAATCCATCGATATTCATCGCCTTTCTACTGACAAAATGCTCGATTTTTCCCTTGATTTGTGGCGGACAAGCCGTATCATTGGTACAATAATGAGCTGCTTCGCCCTCATAACGGGTCAAGGGGCTACCACATTCGGGACATTTGTCGATGAAACGGACTTTATCACCTACCATGAAACGAGCATCCATATCCACACCTACAATCTTCGGAATGATTTCGCCTCCCTTTTCCACATAAACCATATCACCGATGTGCAAATCCAATCCCTCAATGATGTCGGCATTGTGCAACGAGGCACGCTTCACCACCGTACCCGCCAACTGAACCGGATCGAGATTGGCTACCGGCGTAATGGCTCCTGTACGTCCAACCTGATAAGTCACCTTGTTCAAACGTGTACATGCCCGTTCCGCCTGAAATTTATAGGCAATGGCCCATCTAGGAGACTTGGCAGTATAACCCAAATTACGTTGCTGACGGGCGGAATTAACCTTCAAAACGACACCATCCGTTGCTACCGGCAAGTTCTTGCGTTCCACATCCCAATAACGGATAAACTCCAGCACCTCTTCCAATGTGCTACATTTACGCATGATATCGCTCACTTTGAATCCCCATCCAGAAGCAGTTTGCATGTTTTCATAATGTCCGTCGCCCGGGAGATTCTCGCCCAATAAATAATAAAGGTATGCATCCAACTTTCTAGAAGCCACTATCGATGAATTTTGCAACTTCAATGTACCCGAAGCCGCATTTCTAGGATTGGCAAAAAGAGGTTCTTCACGCTCTTCGCGTTCCTTGTTCAATTGCTCGAACACAAGCCAAGGCATCAGGATTTCGCCACGAATTTCGAATTCCTTTGGAAAGCCCTTACCATGAAGCACCAATGGAATACTACGGATGGTCTTCACATTGTCCGTCACATCATCGCCCTGTGTACCGTCACCACGGGTCACGGCACGTACCAATTTACCTTCTTCGTAAGTCAAGGAAATGGAAGTCCCATCAAACTTCATCTCGCAACAAATCTCGAAATTCTCATTGAGCGACTTCTTGACCCGATCGTAAAACTCGGCCACTTCGGCTTCCGAATACGTATTAGCCAATGATAGCATGGGATACTTATGTACAACTTGCACAAAATTCTTGTTCAAGTCACTCCCTACACGCATGGTAGGTGAGTTCTCATCATAACATTCGGGATGCTTGGCTTCCAAATCCTGCAACTCACGCATTAGGAAGTCGAATGTCTGGTCGTCTATTTCCGGTGCATTCAGCACATAATAACGATGGTTATGCTGGTGAAGTTCTTCACGCAACTGATATATTCTTTCTACTTCATTCATATATATAAGGTATAGAGAGGACAAAAGTAGACATTTTTAGCTGAAAATCGAACGGGTTTTCGTACTTTTGCAAAAAATTAGAACGAAAGAAATCATGAGAATAGACATCATAACCGTATTGCCCGAGATGTTGGAAGGATTCTTCAATTGTTCCATCATGAGCCGTGCCCAAAAGAAAGGCTTGGCCGAAATCCATATCCACAACTTGCGCGATTATGCCTACGACCGTTATCGTAAAGTAGACGATTATCCATTCGGTGGATTTGCCGGCATGGTGATGAAAATCGAGCCAATCGACCGATGCATTTCAGCCTTGAAAGCCGAACGCCATTACGATGAAGTTATCTTCACCAGTCCCGATGGAGAGCAGTTCAACCAACCTATGGCAAACACACTTTCATTGGCAGAAAACTTGATAATTCTATGCGGACATTTCAAGGGAATCGATTATCGAATCCGTGAGCATTTAATCACCAAAGAAATCAGTATCGGCGATTATGTCCTCACGGGAGGGGAGCTAGCTGCCGCCGTTATTGCCGATGCCGTCGTACGAATTATTCCAGGAGTCATCAGCGATGAACAATCGGCCTTATCCGATTCTTTTCAGGACAATCTCTTGGCTGCTCCAGTCTACACACGCCCTGCTGAATACAATGGTTGGAAAGTACCCGACATTCTTCTTTCAGGTCACGAAGCCAAGATTAAGGAGTGGGAATTACAACAATCTTTGGAGAGAACCCAGCGTTTGAGGCCCGATTTGCTAAAGTAATCAATATAGACAAAATATATCCGTGTTCACTTTTGGAAACGTCCTGGTTTGAACACGGATTTTTACTTCCATCCCTTCCGAGTTTCCCTTGTTTGCAATCTTAATCCCATTACTATTTCCTTTCTATCCACGATTAAAACGCCTCCGATGAAATGGGCATTTTTTGCAAAAACCTCCCTTTCCATCGAAAGTTTTTTCCTCGTTAACACTTCTATTAATTGCCTATGCAACTAATTTCAAAAAGTCTATACATTCAATCTTGAACATAAAAAAACTGCAAGACCATCCCTACGAACGACCTTGCAGATAAGAAAACTATTTGATAATTTTTTCAGACAATCAAACCACCAATGATATCCTTTACAGAAGTAAATCCATGACGGTCCAGATAGTCATTTATACCTTCCGAAACTTTGACGGTTATAGCCGGGTCGATAAAATTAGCCGTACCAATCTGGATAGCCGATGCACCCGCCAACAAGAACTCAACCGCATCTTTCCAGTTCATGATACCACCCAACCCTATGACAGGAATTTTTACTGCTTTTGAAACTTGCCAAACCATGCGTAAAGCGATAGGTTTTACGGCTGCTCCACTCATACCACCAGTTATGGTAGACAAGATAGGACGACGCTTTTCAGCATCAATAGCCATACCCAAAAGCGTGTTGATTAACGACACACTATCGGCACCGGCACCTTCTACCGCACGGGCTATTTCGGTGATGTCTGTCACGTTCGGAGAGAGCTTCACAATGAGGGTTTTCTTGTATACTTCACGAACAGCCTTTACCACTTCAGAAGCCCCCTTAGCAGTTACACCAAAAGCCATACCACCTTGCTTCACATTTGGACAAGAGATGTTCAATTCGATAGCCGGAATGGCATCCAAGGCATTGATTTTTTCTGCTGTTTGAACATAATCTTCTATAGCTGAACCTGACACATTTACAATCATATTGGTGCGGATATCCTTTATCTGAGGGTAAATCTCACTGATAAAATAATCCACACCCTTATTCTGAAGTCCAACGGCATTCAGCATCCCCATCGGAGTTTCTGCCATACGCGGATAAGGATTACCCTCACGACGATGAAGAGTGGTTCCCTTTACAATGATACCACCAATCTTTTCCAAGTCTACAAAGTCCTCAAATTCCTTTCCATATCCAAATGTACCCGAAGCGGTCATAACTGGATTAGAAAGCTTTAAATTGCCAATGTTAACGCTTAAATCTGCCATAATAACTTCTTAATATTAAATACAGGACCATCTTTACAAACACATACATGACCTTCCTCAGTATTTTCTACGCAACAGAGGCATGCACCTACACCACAAGCCATGGTATTTTCCAAAGAAACTTCACATTCGATATCGTTTGCCTTGGCATACTTGGCTACCGCCATCATCATCGGCTTCGGACCACAAGTATAAATCACATCAAACTTCTGGTCGTTCAAGACGCTATGCTGGGTAACATATCCCTTTTCGCCCATGCTACCATCTTCTGTAGTCATGTACACATCGCCCAACTTCTGGAATTCATCCAACTGAAGCAAGTCCTTGGAAGAACGTGCACCCAAGAGGAATGTCGGCTTGCACCCCATCTTTGCCAGGGTAGAGCCGAGCATCAACATCGGTGCTGTACCCACTCCCCCGCCTACCAAAAGAGGCTTTACAGAGGTCAAATCCTGCGGTAGGGTATAGCCATTGCCCAAGGGGAGGACCACATTTACCACATCGCCTTCCTTTACGGTAGCCAACTTACGGGTTCCGTCACCTACTAGTTGAACCAGGAACCAAACTTCATTGGCTTCCTTATCTACAAAGTTAATGGAGATAGGACGACGCAAGAAAGTAGTGTTCGACCCATCAATACGAATCTCTGCAAATTGTCCCGGTACCATTTCAGGTAACGGATTTGCATGAGTCATCTTAATCAAAACATAGTTGGCATGCAAACGGGTGTTCTGCGATACCACTAAGTCTAAAATATATTTCTTCATATATATAATATAATTAGGTAAATTCGATTCTAATGCAAATATACACGAATTTACCTAATTCCAATTCTGAAGAAGCGCAATTTAGTCCTCTTCGGTTAAAAATCTCCATTTTTAGACCTATTTATCCGGTCGGAAGGTCTCATAAGTACCATTATCGAAGAAAATTCTTATTTCAGTGATTTTTCTGGCAGGTTTCTCTATGTACTTAATTTCCTCACGCACAATCTCTTTAGGTGTAAAAACAGGGCTTTTTGATGCCATTTCCTTGCGATTTTCACGTTCGTCCGTCCCCTCGGGCGTAAAAAACGCACTCTCATCGAACAAAGAGATGCTAGAAATGGAAGAATTTTCAGTTGTGACCGTTGAAGCCGGCCTTTCCATCTCTCCATCACCATAGAGCAGCCAGAATAGATTGACATAATTACATGCCTTGTGAATTTTGGTTACTACTTCCAGGCTTGGATTATTTCTTCCACTGAGTATATGTGACAAAGAAGAGGGGGAGATACCAATCTTTTCAGCAAACTGGCCAGCTGTCATCTCTTCTTTCTGCATTATCTGAGCTATACGATCTTTCATTTACAAAAGTATTTTCTTTATTTAATCAATTACAAAGATAAATATTTGAATTCATATTTGCAAACTTAGACTTTTAAAATGTAAACATCACATCTGTATATCGAGAATCACTTTTGGATATTTACATTTCTAATTATAACGTTATCATTACAAATCCTTTCATAAATTTACTTGAATATAATCTTGTTTTTCATTGGTTTATAAGTATTTAAATATATAAAAACATGCATTTTATTTTGTAACATACAAATTCAACTGTTTTTTGAATAAAATAAGTGTTCTAACTTTAATATCTCAATATCAAATATTTGGTTTTCAATAAAATAAGCCTATTTAAACCTATCTACATATTCATTCATCGATATTTATCATTGTGAATTTACATTAAAGAATTGCTCTTTGACATCTTGTAAATACACCTATATACATTTATAATTCGACATGAAGCACTCTCCCATTACCCTATGTTTACGAATGTAATGTTACAAAACCAAATACAAACAAGTGCTAAGTGTGAATTTTTGTGTTAGAAAAGTAAAGTTATCCATTTGTCTATTTAGTAACGATTACAAAATCGAATACTAAACGATATTCTATTAAGAAGTTTTTTATTTATCAACACAGATATTGACTCCCAACATTTTTAGTATAAATGACAAGAATCACTAAGGAACAAATTCTCTAAAAGAAAAGTAACCGTCCTCATCACCTTTTCCTTCCAAATGGCAAATCCTTGGGATATTTACGGGCAAATACCCGTTTTCATTCAAATTTTCAATTCTAAAAGGGTAATTTTTCATCTAACTTACTGAGCTACAAGCTCATAAGCCTATTTTAAGCATTCAGGAGAACTTACCATCTAGAAAAAAGAAGTCTAAGAGCTTCATTTTTCAATCTATATGTAAAGATTCTTCGCAATTAATTCCTTTTTCTCGCTCACCACTTCCCACACCTATAAAAAGAGAGCCGGAAGCTCAGCCATCGCCAAACTTCCGACTCCTATCATCCTACCATGAAAAATGTCAATGCAAGATTTTATATACAAGCTCCCGAAGCAAGTCACCATCGCTCAATGAAGAGTTCTCCACTCCTTTCGACTTGGCATCACAGTAACGAATCTCACCAACAATCTGCATTACCTTTACCCCACTATATACTCTCATAGCAGCCATGTACTCTCTAGCCTGCCAAGATTGTTTCAATCCCAACTGATTGACGATTCCTTGTTCTGTTTTTTCTGGTGCATAGTAAGCAAGCATCAAGTTGGAGAAGAAACCAAACAAGACAGAAAGTGTCATTTGTATAGGATTAGTCTTAGGATTCTCTTCAAAGTACTTGATAATTTTGTTTGCCTTCAACACATCCCTTGCCACCAGCGCATTTTTCAACTCGTAATTATTGTAATCTTTACTTACACCGATATTCCGTTCTATCTGTTCGGGAGTAATCCGACGAACACCCTGAGGAAGGGTAATGACCAGCTTGTCCAACTCCCCTGCCATACGGCTCAAATCAGCACCAACAAACTCCGCCATCATCTCCGCTGCCTTTGGTTCAATGTCTACCGACTTTCGTTTCAAATAGGAAGAGATGAAACCTGGAAGTTGGCTATCCTTTATCTTTTTCGATTCGAACAGCACTCCTACCTTATCAATTTCAGCGGCTAATTTCTTACGTCTGTCCAACACTCCATGCTTGTGACATAGCACCAGAATTGTTGACATCAAAGGCTTCTTCAGATAGAAGGATAATTCCTCCATTTTCTTTACATTCTGAGCTTCCTTCACGATGACTACCTGATACTCGGCCATCATCGGATAACGCTTGGCCGCATTGATAATGGTAGCTACATCCGTATCCGAACCATAGAGGATGGTCTGGTTGAATTCCTTCTCCTCTTCTGTCAATACCGTCTGGGCGATGTATTCCGAAATACGGTCGATGTAATAAGACTCCTCACCCATCAGATAGTAGACCGGCTTGTAGACCCGGTTCTTCAAGTCCCGGGCAATTTCTTCGTACGTAGTTTCCTTTGCCATTTTACCATTCGTATTTCAAGTGTTTCACCGTTCTCTTTTCTTCAATAATCATGCGCATGGCTTCAATACCTATCCGGACATGGTCTTCCACAAAACGTTCCGTCACCAGCTTGTCGCTCACTTCTGTCTTCACTCCTTCGGGTATCATCGGTTGATCGGACACCAACAACAAAGCTCCGGTAGGAATATGGTTGTAGAAGCCACAGACAAAGAGTGTAGCCGTTTCCATATCCACACACATGGCACGGGTCTTCAGCAGGTATTGCTTGAATTGCTCATCGTGTTCCCAGATGCGGCGATTGGTAGTATAGACGGTTCCTGTCCAATAATCGTGCGCACTGTCACGGATAGCGGAAGATACGGCACGTTGGAGCATAAATGCAGGCAATGCAGGTACTTCGGGGGGATAGTAGTCATTCGATGTACCTTCGCCACGGATAGCAGCAAGAGGAAGGATAAAATCCCCTATCTTATTCTTCTTGTCGATACCCCCACACTTTCCCAGGAACAAGCATGCCTTAGGCTTGATGGCCCCCAATAAGTCCATGATAATGGCCGCATTAGGACTTCCCATCCCAAAGTTGACGATGGTCATTCCATTGGCCGAAGCCGAAGTCATATTGCCATCACGCCCCAACACCGGAACTTCAAACCATTCGGCAAACAACTCTACGTACTTGTCGAAATTGGTCAGCAAAATATATTCCTCAAAGTCTTCCAACTTCCTTTTTGTATATCGGGGAAGCCAGTTTTTTACTATTTCTTCTTTTGTTTTCATTTCCTTTTGTATTTTTGTACTAGATATACAAAACCTAATCATGCAAATTTAGCAAATGTTACCATTAAACTTGCCATCTTATCCCGTTAAAATACAAGTGCGAAATGGAAAAAATGTTATTTTCGATTCCTTGCGCAGAAAGTATGTGGCACTCACTCCCGAGGAATGGGTCAGACAGCACTTTATTCATCTTCTAACGGATTTTAAAGGCTATCCAAAAGGGTTATTGGCCAATGAGGTACAACTCGACCTGAACGGTACGAAAAAACGTTGTGACACAGTTCTGTTCAACAAGGATTTAAGTGCCCGCATGATTGTAGAATACAAGGCTCCAAGTGTAGAAATCACCCAAGCCGTATTCGACCAAATCACCCGCTACAACATGGTTCTGAGAGTGGAATACCTCATCGTGAGCAATGGCATCCATCACTATTGTTGCCGAATCGACTATTCCACCATGAAATACACTTTTCTTCCGGATATTCCAGCTTATGAAGAGTTATGAAAAAATGAAGGCACGGATTACATGAATAAACACGGTTTTAGCGTATGTGTTTACACTATCTTTTTCCGTGAAATCCGTGTAATCCGTGCCTAAAATAGGATAGCACTAATTACTTACCTTTTTGTTCTGCTACTACACCTGCCAATTCAGGGTCAACCATGATACGACCGCAGTATTCGCATACGATGATTTTCTTGCGAGAACGGATATCCAACTGCTTCTGAGGCGGAATCTTGTTGAAGCAACCACCACAAGCATCACGCTGTACGTATACTACACCGAGACCGTTGCGTGAGTTCTTACGGATACGCTTGAAAGCTTGCAACAAACGTGGTTCGATAGTAGTTTCCAGCACCTTAGCCTTTTCACGGAGCTTTTCTTCTTCATGCTTGGTTTCAGAAACGATTTCTTCCAATTCAGCCTTCTTGGCTTCCAAGTCCTTCTGTCTTTCTTCCAATGCTTCAGAGCTGCGTTCGATTTCTTCGTTCTTTGCCTTTTCAGCAGCCAACGCTTCACGGATACGCTTTTCACAAAGTTCGATTTCCAAAGTCTGGAATTCGATTTCCTTGCTCAACACATCATATTCACGGTTGTTGCGTACGTTTTCCTGCTGTGTCTTATATTTTTCAACCGAAACCTTTGCTGCTTCTATTTCAATGCGCTTGGTTGCTACATTGGATTTCAACTCAGCGATTTCAGCCTGAATCTTTTCGATACGTGTGCTCAAACCTGCCACTTCATCTTCCAAGTCCTGTACTTCAAGCGGAAGTTCACCACGGAGAGTCTTGATTTTGTCGATTTCAGACAACATGGTCTGCAACTGATACAACGCCTTCAACTTTTCCTCTACGGTCAATTCGCTTGGATCTTTCTTTGCTTCTCTTGCCATAATTCTTTACAAGTATTTAATGGGATTGGTGTTTACCCGAGTCATTTGCACTTCCACTTCCAGACACAAATCCCGTATGATTGAATAAAATATTTCTTTGGTATATTGCTCGCTTTCATAATGGCCGATTTCCGCCATCAGAATCTGATTTTCATAGTTGAAATAGTCGTGGTACTTCACTTCGCCCGTGATGAACACATCGGCTCCGCTTCCTACCGCACGTGATGCCAGGAAGGCTCCCGAACCACCGCAGAGCGCCACCTTCTGAATCAGTCGGCCTGTCAATCGGGTATGCTTCACGCAACCCACCTCAAACAGTTTCTTGATGCGCTTCAGGAACTCCAATTCGGTTTCGGGGTCTTCCAACTCCCCGACCACACCCGAACCCACCTGGTTCCAAGTGTTCTTCAGCGGATAGAGGTCGAACGCCGGTTCTTCATACGGATGTGCAGCCATCAACGCCTTTACCACCGCACCCTTTCGGAAGGCTGGCAATATGGTTTCTACACGTACTTCGGCTTCGGTATGAAGTTCACCCAATTCTCCACAGAACGGGTTCGCTCCTTCCAAAGCACGGAAAGTTCCCTCTCCCTGCAAGTTGTAGCTGCACGAATCATAGTTACCAATGCAACCACATCCGGCATCAAACAAGGCTTTACGCACCTTTTCGGCCTGTTCGGTAGGCACAAAAGTTACCAGCTTCAGCAAGCATTCTTCCTTGGGCTCCAGGATACGGACATTCTTCAAGCCAATTTTCTCGGCTATCTTGTAGTTCACACCGCCCGGAGCATTGTCCAAGTTGGTATGAGCCGAATAAATCACGATATCGTTTCGGATGGCCTTCAGGATGCAACGCTCAATGTAGTCACGTCCGGTGATGGATTTATACCCTTTGAAGATGAGTGGATGATGGGATATGATGAGGTTGTATCCCAACGTTACGGCCTCATCCACCACAGCTTCAGTAACGTCCAGACACAACAAAGCCCCTGTTGCTTCCGCTTCTGTCAGTCCTATTTGCAGTCCGGCATTGTCGAACCCGTCTTGCAAAGGCAGAGGCGCGAACCTTTCAAGGGCAGCTATTATCTCCTTAATTTTCATTTGTCCGCGAAAATTTGGTGCAAAGATAAGGATTTTGACGGATATGATGCAAGAAAAGGGCTGATAATTTTATTTATACCCTCTC
>JAFTTU010000040.1 GCA_017466635.1 Bacteroides sp. | reverse complement strand
AGTTTATTTTATATATCTTTTATTCGACAAAATGGGTTGGATTTCCCTAAAACATGCTAACTTTGCACATTAATCATGCAAAGATAATAATATATTGGTTAAGATGACAAAGTTAAGTGTAAATATAAACAAGATTGCTACACTTCGTAATGCACGTGGAGGTAATAATCCGGATGTAGTGAAGGTAGCGTTGGATTGTGAGAAGTTTGGTGCAGAAGGTATTACGGTACATCCTCGTCCGGATGAACGCCATATCCGTCGAAGCGATGTGTATGCTTTGAGACCGTTGCTTACAACCGAATTCAACATGGAGGGTTATCCAAGCCCGGAATTCATCGACTTGGTACTGAAAGTGAAACCTCATCAAGTGACTTTGGTGCCCGATGCTCCTGATCAGATTACTTCCAACTCCGGTTGGGATACCAAGACTCATCTGTCGTTCTTGTCAGATTTGATGGAAACATTTGGTGGAGCAGGCATCCGTACTTCCATTTTTGTAGGAACGGATATCGAACTGATAGAATATGCGGCTAAGGCTGGTGCCGATAGAGTGGAGCTTTATACAGAACCTTATGCAACCCTTTATCCGACCAACCCGGAAGCAGCGATTGCTCCTTTTGTAGAAGCGGCAAAGGCTGTCCGTAGCTTGGGTATGGGCTTGAACGCCGGTCACGACTTGAGCTTGGTGAACTTGAAGTACATGCACGACAACATTCCATGGTTGGATGAAGTGTCCATCGGTCATGCACTGATAAGTGATGCCTTGTATTTGGGATTGCAGAAAACGATTGAAGAATATAAAAATTGTCTCCAATAATGATGAATATCTTTTTGCAGGCTGCTTCGTTGGCCGATACACTTGCCGGTGGAAATCCGGTATTGACCCCGCTTGCATCGGGTGAACCACAGATGAATTTGTTGGAAATGGCCATGAAGGGCGGATGGATTATGCTCGTATTGGTTTTATTGTCCGTAGTTTGCTTCTATATTTTCTTTGAACGCTTGGCGTTTATCCGCAAGGCTGGAAAGGAAGACCCTTTGTTCATGGAACGTATCCGTGATTATATCCGTAGCGGTGAAGTGAAATCGGCCATCAACTATTGCCGTATCACCAATACTCCGACAGCCCGTATGATTGAAAAGGGTATTACCCGTATGGGCCGTCCGGTAGCCGATGTACATGCTGCGATTGAAAACACCGGTAACATCGAAGTGGCAAAGTTGGAGAATGGTCTTCCGATTGTAGCAACCATTTCGGGTGGCGCACCGATGATTGGATTCTTGGGAACAGTGACCGGTATGGTTCAGGCTTTCTGGGAAATGGCCAATGCAGGGAATAATATCGATATAACCTTGTTGTCGGGAGGTATTTACGAAGCGATGATTACTACCGTAGGTGGTTTGGTGGTAGGTATTGCTGCTATGTTTGCCTATAACTATTTGGTTACTCGTGTAGACAAGGTGGTAAGCCAGATGGAAGCCCGTACCATGGCATTTATGGATTTGTTGAATGAACCGGACCAGCAAAAGTAATCGCGTATGGCATTAAAGAGAAGAAACAAGATATCACCCAACTTCAGTATGGCGTCCATGACGGACATCATATTCTTGTTGCTGATATTTTTCATGATTACCTCGACCATGGTGTCGCCCAATGCAATCAAGGTGCTGCTTCCACAAGGGAAACAACAGACATCGGCGAAACCATTGACTCGGGTCATCATCGACAAACAATTGAATTACTATACAGCATTCGGCAACGAAGACGAAATGCCGATTGATTTGGAAGAACTGCCGGCATTCCTGCAGGAATGTGCCGAGAAGGAACCGGAAATGTATGTGGCTCTTTATGCTGACGAGGCAGTTCCTTATCGGGAAATAGTGCGAGTGCTGAATATTGCGAATGAAAACCACTTCAAGATGGTGTTGGCTACCCGCCCGCCAGAGAAGAAACGATAACGAAGAATGAAGAAGAACAAGGTAACAGGTTTGGTAGGTACGTTGGTACTGCATGCTGTTCTGCTGGTCTTGCTGTTTCTGATTGCTATCAGTAAACCGAAAACCCAGGAGGAAGGTGGTGTGCCTGTTATGCTCGGAAATATGGAAATGGCGCAAGGCAATGCAGACCCGTATACATTGACAGATGTGGATATCCTGGATGAACCGCAATTGCCAACGGAAGTTTCTGCTCCGGAACCGGTGCCTACTCCTCCGGTAGAATCGGAGATGATTACCCAGGAGGATGAACCGACGGTTGCTGTACCGAAGAAGGAAACTCCAAAGCCAACTCCCAAGAAAGAAGCGGTGAAGAAGGAGACTCCCAAGAAGGAACCGGTAATACCAAAAGAAAAGACAGAAGCCGAGAAACGTGCGGAAGCAGAACGGTTGGCGGCAGAAAAGAAAGCGGCCGAAGAAAAGGCTGCCGCTGAGGCCGCAGCCAAGCGAATAGCCGGAGCTTTTGGTAAAGGAACCCAAATGGGAAGCAAGGGCAACGCTGATTCAGGTAATGGTATCCAAGGAAGTCCGACCGGTAATGCCGCAGAAGGACAGACAACAGGAGTGGGCGGATATGGTACCTTCGACTTGAACGGTCGTTCGCTAGGTCCTGGAGGACTGCCAAGACCGGTCTATAATGTACAGGAGGAAGGCCGTGTTGTAGTGACCATTACCGTTAATCCGGCAGGACAAGTTATCCAGACTGGCATAAACAAACGTACCAATACGGTGAATGCGGCTCTCCGGAAAGCGGCTGAAGATGCAGCCCGCAAGGCACGCTTCAATGCCGTAGGTGGAGTGAATAACCAGACAGGTACGATTACATATTACTTTAAATTGAAGTAGCATTATGAAAACCATTTTTGTATTTTTGGCAGAAGGCTTCGAGGAAATTGAAGCGCTGACTCCAGTAGATGTATTGAGACGTGCAGGTTTGTCTGTACAGACAGTGTCCGTAATGGACGAACAAGTAGTGGCTGGTGCACATGGTGTACCTGTGTTGGCCGATAAAATGTTTGCTGAAATCAATCCCGAAGATGCGGAAATGATTTTGTTGCCAGGTGGTTTGCCAGGAGCTACCAATCTGGATGCACACGAAGGATTGAGCCAGTTGATTCTGGATTTTGCTGAGGCAGACAAACCGTTGGCCGCTATCTGTGCTGCTCCGTTGGTGTTGGGTAACCGTGGCTTGCTTCAAGGTAAGAAGGCTACTTGCTATCCAGGTTTTGAAACCTATTTGCAAGGTGCAGAATATACGGCTGCTTTGGTGGAAAAGGATGGTAACATCATTACCGGTAAGGGTCCGGGTGCTGCCATGGAGTTCGCTTTTGCCATTGTCGAAAAGTATTGTGGCATGGATAAGGTGAATGAATTGAAGCAAGGCATGATGATTCAGGCATAAGATGAAGAAACACATCATTATAGTAGCCGGTGGCAAAGGATTACGGATGGGTGGAGACATTCCTAAACAGTTTCTGCCCGTCTGTGGAAAGCCTGTGCTGATGCGTACAATGGAGGCTTTCCATACATACGATGCTGCTATTCATATCATCTTGGTACTTCCGGTCAGTCAGCAAGCCTATTGGAAGGAACTTTGTCAGGAATATCAGTTTAGCTTGTCTTATGACATTGCGAATGGTGGCGATACCCGTTTCCATTCGGTTATGAATGGATTGGCTCTGGTCGAAGGCAATGGTTTGGTGGGAGTACATGACGGTGTGCGCCCGTTTGTTTCTCAGGAAGTGATAGCCCGTTGCTATGAAGAAGCGGAAGCGTGTAAAGCTGTGATACCGGTAATTGATGTGGTGGAAACTGTTCGCCATTTGACGGAGGAAGGCAGTGAAACTGTGCCTCGCGACCGGTATAAATTGGTACAGACTCCTCAAGTGTTCGAGGTGGAATTGTTACGCAGAGCCTATCAGCAAACCTATACTGACCTGTTTACCGATGATGCTTCTGTCGTAGAAGCTTTAGGGGAGAAAGTATATTTAGTGAAAGGCAATCGTGAAAATATCAAGCTGACAACTCCTTTTGATTTGAAGTTGGCAGAAATGTTATGTTTGACATAACGACACGCGACATAAAGTATCTGCAAGGTGTTGGCCCTCAACGTGCTGCCATGCTAAATAAGGAATTGAACATCTTTTCCTTGCGTGATTTATTGTATTATTTCCCTTATAAATATGTAGATAGAAGCCGTCTGTATTATATCCATGAAATAGACGGCAATATGCCTTATATCCAATTGAAAGGGCAAATTCTCAGTTTCGAGACCATCGGAGAGGGACGTCAACGACGGTTGGTGGCGCATTTCTCGGATGGGACCGGAGTCATCGATTTGGTCTGGTTTCAAGGTATCAAATACTTGATGGGACGCTATAAGGCGCATGAAGAATACATTGTATTCGGTAAACCTACCGTTTTCAACGGGCGTATCAATGTGGCACATCCGGATATCGATCCGGCCAAAGATTTGACTTTGTCCACGATGGGGCTTCAACCTTATTATAATACGACCGAAAAGATGAAGCGGGAGGGCTTGAACTCTCATGCGCTCGAAAAGCTGATGAATAATGCTTTCGCTTTGCTTCAAGGTACGCTTCCGGAAACATTAAGCACTCATTTGGTTGAAAAGCATCGGCTGATGTCCTTGGATGAGGCTTTGCGGAACATTCATTTTCCTCAAAGTCCGGAGAAACTGCGTCATGCGCAATATCGGTTGAAGTTTGAAGAACTTTTTTATGTTCAGTTGAATATCTTGCGTTATACGAAAGACCGTCAGCGGAAATATCGGGGATTGGTTTTCGAACGGGTAGGTGAGGTGTTCAATACCTTTTATGCCCAGAATCTTCCTTTCCAATTGACGGGAGCTCAGAAACGTGTTATCAAAGAAATCCGAAAGGACATGGGTAGAGGTCGTCAGATGAACCGTTTGTTACAAGGAGATGTGGGAAGTGGTAAGACGCTTGTTGCTTTGATGTCCATGCTGATAGCGCTAGACAATGGTTATCAGGCGTGTATGATGGCTCCAACAGAAATCTTGGCAGCCCAACATTATGAAACCATCCGGCAATTCTTGTTTGGTATGAACGTGCGGGTGGAATTGTTGATGGGGTCGGTTAAGGGAAAGAAACGGGAAGAGATTCTGAAAGGACTGTTGACGGGAGAGGTGCAAATTTTGATTGGAACGCATGCTGTGTTGGAAGATACCGTCAACTTTGCTTCTCTGGGTATGGTAGTCATTGACGAACAACATCGTTTTGGAGTAGCCCAACGTGCCAAATTATGGGTAAAGAATACATGCCCTCCTCATGTGTTGGTCATGACAGCGACTCCTATTCCCCGTACATTGGCCATGACGCTTTATGGAGATTTGGATGTGTCCGTCATCGACGAACTTCCTCCAGGCAGAAAACCGATTCAGACCATTCACCAATTTGATAATCGTCGGGCAAGTCTATATGCCGGCATCCGGAAACAGATTGGAGAAGGTCGGCAGATATATATTGTCTATCCTTTGATTAAGGAAAGCGAAAAGATTGACATCAAGAATTTGGAAGAAGGGTATGAACATGTTTGTGCCGAGTTTCCGGAATGTAAGGTCAGCAAGGTTCATGGCCAGATGAAGCCTGCGGAAAAAGATGCTGAAATGCAGCGTTTTGTCAATGGGGAAACTCAAATCATGGTAGCCACTACGGTAATTGAAGTTGGCGTAAATGTCCCCAATGCGTCGGTCATGGTCATTGAAAATGCAGAACGTTTCGGATTGTCGCAATTGCATCAGTTACGTGGACGGGTAGGACGTGGAGCCGACCAGTCTTATTGTATCCTGGTCACTTCGTATAAGCTATCGGAAGAAACCCGTAAACGCTTGGAAATCATGGTGCAGACCAATGACGGTTTTGAAATAGCAGAGGCAGATTTAAAACTTCGGGGACCGGGTGACTTGGAAGGAACCCAGCAAAGTGGAGTAGCTTTCGACTTGAAGATAGCTGACATAGCAAAGGATGGCCAATTGCTTCAGCATGTCCGTGAAATAGCTTTGAAAGTCATAGAAAATGACCCTGCAGGAACCTTGCCGGAAAACGAGGTGTTGTGGCGA
Source organism: Bacteroides sp. (assembly GCA_017466635.1). Taxonomy (GTDB): domain Bacteria; phylum Bacteroidota; class Bacteroidia; order Bacteroidales; family Bacteroidaceae; genus Phocaeicola. Next base: position 3,351 of record JAFTTU010000040.1, on the reverse strand, counting down.
CAACTTCAAGCGTTGCGGAAGACAAATGTCAACTGGGCTGCCATTTCGTAAGCGGAATCCGAGAACATTTTAAGGAATTTCACGTTATTTAATTGATAAGTGGAAGAAAAAGGTTTGATAAATACAACTTTTTCTCAGATTATTGTTGTAACTTTGGGGCGTAATTTGAAAACTGAGTAAATCATAACCTTAAAAGAACCTAGATATGTTAGAAAAAACACTTGTTATTTTGAAGCCTTGTACCATTCAAAGAGCTTTGATTGGTGAAGTTATCAACCGATTTGAACGCAAAGGTTTGCGCCTTGCAGGTATGAAAATGGTTCAGTTGACAGATGAAATACTCAGCGAACATTATGCACATTTGAGTGAAAAACCTTTCTTCCAACGTGTGAAGGATGCAATGATGGTTTGCCCGGTTATTGTTTGTTGTTTCGAAGGTGTAGGCGCTATCGAAGCTGTCAGAATGATTACAGGTCCTACAACAGGCCGTAAGGCTCCTGCTGGTACTATCCGTGGTGACTATAGCATGAGCTTCCAGGAAAACATCGTTCACGCATCAGACTCTCCTGAAACTGCAGAAGCAGAATTGAAGAGATTCTTCAAGCCGGAAGAAATTTTTGAATACAAGCAGTCTACTTTTGACAACTTGTATGCTAACGATGAATTTTAATTGAAGAAATTAGATAAGAACGAATGATTTTGAAATGCATTAAAGTAGTCGCAGTAGCAGCTTTCGCGCTGGTAAGCCTGAACGTTTCCGGTCAGGACTTGTTGGCTCGTCAAGCTCCTATCGACAAGAAACTGAAAGCCATTGACTCTGTCGCATTGATTCGTCAAATCCAAAAGGAAATGGCAGCTTATCCGGCATATGGCCTTTATCCAGATTGGAACAATCAGCGAGTTCATGCTTTCGGAAAAAATGTTGTTATACCTGATACCTTCCGTATCGACATGACCGGTTTCTGTATGCCGACTACAAATACCAAGATTACTTCCAAGTTTGGTCCACGTCGCCGTCGTATGCACAATGGTATAGACGTCAAGGTTTATATCGGTGATACCATCCGTGCTGCTTTTAGCGGTAAGGTACGTATGGTGAAGTATGAACGTCGAGGTTATGGAAAATATGTGGTGATTCGCCATGAGAATGGCTTGGAAACCATTTATGGACACTTGTCAAAGCAGTTGGTCAATGAAGAACAATATGTCGAAGCAGGTGAAGTAATTGGTTTGGGAGGTAATACAGGCCGTTCTACAGGTTCGCATTTGCATTTCGAAACTCGTTTCTTGGGACAAGCCATTAACCCTGCTTTGCTCTTTGATTTTGAAAAACAGGACATTGTTGCGGATAGTTATCTTTTCTTGAAGGGCAAGAATCGTTATCGCCGAAGTCATTCGAGTGCGGTGGCTTTATCTGGAGATGGACAATACTACAAAGTCCGTAAGGGTGATTCCTTGTATAAAATATCCAAGCGTACGGGAGTGTCAATCGATCGTTTGTGTAAGTTGAATGGCATTACGACTAGAACAACTTTAAGACCGAATCAGGTGTTGAGATGCTCGTGAGTTGATATGTTGATATAAAATAAGGGCGGAAAAGTTTCTTTTCCGCCTTTTTGTTTATATATATAAGGGAAATTTATGTAACTTTGTCCCTATCATGGAGAATGATAGACTATATAGGTTGATTGGTGTTCTTACTACCGTTTGTCGTTTTGTGTTGGCGGTAGTATTTATATTCTCGGGTTTTGTAAAAGCAATTGACCCGTTGGGAACTCAGTACAAGATTCAGGATTATATAGATGCCTTTGGATGGGCTGGCTTGTTTCCTGATTTTGTACCTTTCTTGGCATCTGCCTTATTGGGAATGTTCGAGTTCTGTTTGGGTGTATATTTGTTTTTCGGAATTCGTCGAATCATTGCTCCTCGTGCTGTGGTAGCCATAATGGCTGTCATGACACCTTTGACTTTTTGGTTGGCATTGGACAATCCGGTTTCGGATTGTGGCTGTTTTGGAGATGCTGTCGTGCTGAGCAATTGGGAAACATTCTGGAAGAATGTGGTTTTGTTGGCAATGTCCGTAGTGGTGTTGAAGTGGCGTAAACGCATTTTCCCATTAGTTACAGTCCGTTTTGATTGGTTGATAGCATTGTATGGTTTCATCTATATATTGAGTATGACCATTTATTGTTATCGGGAATTGCCGGTGTTTGATTTCCGTCCTTATCATGTAGGAGCGGACATCCAACAAGGAATGGAAATACCGGAAGGGGAGGAGCCGACAGAATATGAAACACGTTTCATCTTGCAGAAAGACGGTGTAGAGAAAGAATTTACATTGGAAAATTATCCGGACAGTACCTGGACTTTTGTAGACTCCAAAACCGTGGTAAAGAAGCAAGGTTACGAACCACCTATTCATGACTTCTCGATGATGAACGTTGAAGATGGGGAAGATATAACCGAACAGGTATTGTCTGATAAGAATTATACTTTTTTATTGGTCTCTCATCAATTGGGACTGGCAGATGATACCCAGATTGATTTGATTAATGAATTGTATGATTATAGCTTGGAATATGGATATGCCTTTTATTGTTTGACTTCTTCTTCGGACGAAGACATCTTGAAGTGGAAGGACAATACTGGAGCCGAATATCCGTTTTGCTTAATGGATAACATTACCCTGAAGACAATGATTCGTTCCAATCCGGGATTGATACTGTTGAAGGAGGGTAAGGTAATCCGTAAATGGAGTGTGAACAATCTGCCGAATGAATATGATTTGACAGATTCGTTGGACCGTTTGCCGATAGGGTATACGAATGAGCATTCCTTGATGTATAAGGTTTTGTTGGTGATAGCATGGTTCGTCTTCCCGCTGTTTTTCTTCTGTATGTCGGACTTGATGTGGGAAAGATACAAGAAGCGCCAACAACAAAAAAATGTGAAAGAAGAGAATTAATATATTATTAACTTTAAAAGAAAAATAAAATGAGAAAAAACATTGTTGCAGGTAACTGGAAAATGAACAAGAACCTTCAGGAAGGTATTGCTCTTGCAAAGGAATTGAATGAAGCTTTGACAGCTGACAAGCCAAATTGCGACGTAGTAATCTGTACTCCGTTTATTCACTTGGCTTCTGTAACTCCTATCGTTGATGCTGCTATCATCGGTGTTGGTGCAGAAAACTGTGCAGACAAGGTTTCAGGTGCTTATACAGGTGAAGTTTCTGCTGAAATGGTTGCTTCTACTGGTGCTAAGTATGTAATCTTGGGTCACTCAGAACGTCGTTCTTACTATGGTGAAACAGTTGAAATCTTGGAAGAAAAAGTGAAGTTGGCTTTGCCT
>JAFTTU010000106.1 GCA_017466635.1 Bacteroides sp. | reverse complement strand
CACAGGCCGTATCCTTGGTGAAGCTTTGTCTGATTTCATCGCATTCTCTAGCCCTGAAGCTATCGTATTGTTCGGTGGTTTGGCTAAGTCTGGTGACTACATCATGAAGCCTATCAAGAAAGCTATGGACGAAAACATCTTGAAGATTTACGAAGGCAAGACTAAGTTGTTGGTTTCTGAACTGAAGGACGCTGATGCTGCTGTATTGGGTGCAAGTGCTCTCGGTTGGGAAGTAAGAGAAGCTTAATGGAAGACAAGAAGCAAGGATATAGAGTCAAGGAATACCAAGGTCCTGTCAAGCGATATTGCCAAACACTGAATTTGAAAGACAATCCGGAGTTGGTGGCAGAATACCGCAAGAGACATGCCGAAGGAGAGGTTTGGCCGGAAACATTGGCTGCTATTCGTGAAGTGGGTATTCTGGAAATGGAAATATATATTCTTGATACCAAATTGTTCATGATAGTGGAAACACCGCTCGATTTCGAATGGGATTCGGCAATGGCCAAGATGGCTACCTTGCCTCGTCAGGAAGAATGGGAGGCGTACATGGCTGTATTCCAGCAAGCGGAAGCAGGGGCTTCTTCTGCCGACAAATGGCAATTGATGGAACGGATGTTCCACCTTTATGAATAAGATAAAAAAAGAAGAGGGCGTATCGAAATGAACGCCCTCTTTCTTGCTATACATGATTAATGGATTTTCTACTTAAAGCCTTAAGCATTTGCTTGGCTCATCAATTTTTGAATCTTGAACTGTAAAGACTGGCAAGCTGCGCCTTTCTTCATGGCTTTGTATCGTCTCAACTGATACTGAAGCGTCTCGATTGTCTCATTTGTTCTTTTCATATTCATCTCTTTTTTAATTTGCGTTCATCTATCAAATAGAAGAACTTGTTAATTCCTAAAAACTTTATTCTCTCTTTTACCGATGCAAATATAATGCCAAATCTTGAAATATGTGCTATAAAACATATTTTTAAGGATTAAATTAAGAATATGAAACAGTTTAAGAATGAAATTAACATCCGTTTACAATAAGGCAGGCTTCGATGTGTCAGGGTAGATGCCAATGATGTCATATTGTCTCAAATATCCGCCGATTCGTTAAATTGTGTTGTAAGACGAAGATTTTTTGTTAGTTTCTTTGCTGTTTTATGAAAAAGCACTACCTTTGCACTGTGTTTTTCATAGTATTAGATTTAAGGTTAACAAAGGTTGGAGCAAAGCGTTGCTCCTTTTTTTATGTCTATACTTTTATGTTGTGGAAACTTTTCATATTTTTGTCTTATCTAACGGAAAAAGTATGAAGAGTTTTTTTATTGGACTGATTGTATCGCTAGTGGGGATGCAATTGGTGGCCCAGGAACGGGAGTATGTAATTGTAGTTCATGGCGGTGCCGGTGCCATGGCGGGTTTGGAAAATGATCAGGAAAAGGCGGCTCAGTATTATGCGGCTTTGGATTCGGCATTGACCATAGGCGATGCTATCTTGTCGAAAGGTGGAGAAGGTCCTCAAGCGGTAATGGCCGTTATCAACTATTTCGAAAGCAATCCGTTGTTTAATGCAGGTGTAGGTGCGACTTGTACCATCGACGGTGCATTCGAGTTGGATGCTGCCATCATGGAAGGCAAGGACTTGTCGGCCGGTGCGGTGGCTGGTGTCAAGTACATCAAGCATCCCATTGATGCGGCTTATGCGGTAAAGACCCAGACCGAGCATGTCATGTTGGCAGGAGAGGGTGCAGATATCTTCGCGAAGGAAAAGGGATTGGAAACGGTAGAAGACAATCTGTATTTCGCTACTCCCAAGACCATGAAGTGGGTGGAACAATTGAAGAAGGAAAGCAAGAAGAACGGTACGGTAGGTTGTGTGGTATTGGACAAGCAAGGAAACCTGACTGCCGGAACCAGTACAGGGGGCCGCTTCAAGAAGCAATGGGGCCGTGTGGGCGATGCGCCTATCATCGGTGCCGGTACGTATGCTGATAATGAAGGTTGTGCCGTATCTTGTACAGGTCATGGAGAATACTACATCCGTCACGTCGTGGCTTACAATCTTTCTACTAGAGTGAAGATGCTGAATCAACCGATTGAAAAAGCAGCCGATGAAATCATTTTTGGTGAATTGAATTCGGAAGCGGGTAATGGTGGCTTGATTGCAGTGGACAAGAAGGGTAATATCGCCATGCCGTTCAATAGCGGTGGCATGCATCGTGGCTATTTATATAAGGAGAAAGGAAAATCGACCGTTACCAAGGCAGTAGGTATCGGAAAGACCATGAAGGTTCTTCAGAAATAAGGATACTAAAAAAGGAGCATCCATCGATGCTCCTTTTTTATGTAGGAATACGTTAGATTACGCGTTAACTCGCTTTTCCTGAATTCTAGCCTTCTTACCAGTAAGAGCACGCAAGTAATACAACTTAGCGCGACGAACCTTACCAACCTTGTTAACAGTAATGCTGTCAATAGCCGGAGATTCGATAGGGAAGATACGTTCAACACCTACAGTACCAGACATCTTGCGAACAGTGAAACGCTTCTTGTCACCGTGTCCAGCGATTTTGATAACAACACCACGGTACAACTGTACACGTTCCTTGTTACCTTCAACGATACGATATGCTACAGTGATAGTATCACCAGCCTTGAATGAAGGATGCTGCTTACCAGTAGCAAATGCTTCTTCAGCAATTTTAATTAAATCCATTTTTTCTAATTATTAAAT
>JAFTTU010000039.1 GCA_017466635.1 Bacteroides sp. | reverse complement strand
CTTTGCCGTAGGGGTGTTTGCTACCATACGGATGATGCCGAGCTGTTGCAGGAGAATGCGCTTGAAGAAGGTATCGTCTTGTCCGGCGTCGGGTGACGGTTCCTTCTGTGCTTCTTCCAACAGGTGGTTGAGGGTTTCGATGCGTTCTTCCGCTTCGGCCAGTCGAGTGATGCGTTCCTTGTTTCGGATGCGGATGCGATAGGCGATGAAGCAGAGGATAAGTATGGCCACTCCTATACCCATCAATATCCGTTGTTTTTGGAGGGTCATCTTGGCGGTCATTTCGTCTTTCACTCGTTGCTGGTCGTACTTTTCCTGCATTTCTATCAGGGCTTTGTTACGGTCTATCTTGTTGATGGAATCATTGATTTTCCAAAGTTTTACGGAGTATTCAGCGTTCTTTTCGTAGTCTTTTTGCTTTTTACTAAGATTGAATAAAACTTGATATGCTCCTCGTCTCGTGTAAATATTGTCAGATTGTACAGCTTTATTAAGATAATAATAAGCAGAATCCAATTTATTCATATTATATAGCAATCTTCCTATAGTAAGATTTCCAGCCAAACTTAATTGATTATGATCCAGTGTTTTAGAAACGTTCCAAGCCTCTTCATTTCTTTCTTCACTCATATATACCACCATTTTTTCATGAATAGAAGAGGTCAAAACTTTTTTTTCATTACTTAATTCCCCGATTTCTATAGCCTTATCATAATACATTATAGCCTTTTCATTCTTTCCTTGCATGGAATAAGTTCTTGCTAAACAATTATAGGATTCAATAATATAATATGGGTCTTCTGATAAAAGAGCATATTCGTTAGCTTGTTCACAATATGATACAGAATATTCATGCAGTTTTCTATGTGCATAAATCATCCCAATATGTGAATAAATTAAATAAGCCAAACGGTAATCTTCCGTCAATTTAACTTCTTCTGATGCTTGTAGATAATACGGCAAAGCCTTATCTACTTCATTCTTTTCCTTTAGCAATACCGCTTTATGATATAAAACCAATGCTTTCCGTTGTGCATCATCCCCCTTCATAAAATAATTATGTGCAATATTCACCAACGAATCCGACTGGTCCACAAAGCACTTGTACTTCGCCTGCGTCAAAAGTAACGCCCAAGTAGCACGATTCAGTTCATCCTTGGGAGGCGTCATGGCTTGAAGGATGTGCAAGGCACTGTCGGGATGAGGATACATCAAGTCCTCCGCCCGTTGCAGTTCGGCAGAGAGCGTGGTTTCGGCAGGTCGGCCGCATCCCGCCATCAGCAGGAGAGTTATCAGGAGTATGTGGAAGGCGATTTTCATGTCTCGTATCGTTTTTCATTATCCAACAAAGATAGAATGTTTCGGAGAAAGATGCAAGAGTTAGATGTTCCTTTTTCTTTCCTTGCCCTATCCATACTCCTTTTCTTCTGCATGAATACTTGGAAAGACCTGCATCTATAAGTAAATCCAAGTCACGGATTGCATGATCCGTGTCTTGGATTATGTAATCCGTGACTGAAATCGCTCAATCCGTGTCTTAGATTAAAGAATAGATACAGGTCTTCGAAGGTTTTCTATAGGTCGTGAAGAAGTTTTTGAGTAGGTTTGTATAAAAATAGAAGGTGTACATTCTATGTTCTATTTGCATAGACACATAGAATGCACACCCCGTGCTGGTTCGATGAGGGCAAATCGTGATTAGTTAATAGATTTGGCCGAAGTAAACGGCATTCATGAATATCTTGGTGCCTCCGAACCAATAGGAACGATAGTTGAGGTCATCGGCAAACCAGATGACTTTTCCACGTCCGCTATTCGATACGATGGCTGCCGGAGCGTTTGCAATACGGTTGATGTTTTCTTTCGATACACATCCCGACAGATACGGTTGCTTGGCGTATTGCATCGGACTGCTACCCTTGATCTGTGTAAAGTCCATCACCATGGTTCCATTCTTCATGATGGCCACGTTCGGATTTGTATAACCGTAGCCTAATGGAGAAGTGATGTCCAGCATACAATTGAAGATGACACCATCGATACCGGCTGATGCCTTTTCGGTGGAATGATAAGGCTTGTATTCCACTTCCGAGTTGTTTTTCGGTTCATCTTTCTTTTCGTTCGATAATGGTTTGAAGTCTGTAATCTTCGCTTTGTTGGTCAATTGGTAGGCTCTTCCGGTAGCTATCAGAGTACCTCCCTTTTCTACCCATTCTTTCAGTTTGGGGAGTGCTGAAGGAGAAAGCTGGTCTGCAGGCGAACCGTTGGCCAGAATAATCACATTGTAATTGCTCAAATCTCTGCTGTGCAAAGTGCTGAACTCGATGAGGGCAGGAGGTATGCCGAAGCGTCTGTCCAGCATGTGCCATATCTCGCCACAATCGGATGCACTCATTCCCCGTCCTACGAGCATGGCCACCTTAGGCATTTTCAGGAGCTGGTTGTTGGGGGTTCCGAAGTCGAAGTCGTTCATCAGCCCTGTGTGGAAAGCATGTACTTCGATGCCGTTTCTTTCGGCCGATTCCTTTATCAGCTGGTAAAGCTCGCTTTCGCTGACCGGCTGGTTCTGTAGTTGGACGATAGCCGTACCATAGCCGAATGACTGTGTGTTTCCGTTGCCGTTGAAAGAGAACGGACGCTTCGAGATTCTCACGTAGATGCCCTTGCGAAGGAGGTCGGCGATGAGATTGTGAGAGAAGAGTTCCTTATTCTCGAACACATAGGCATAGGTAGCTTTGCCACCGATGATACCTCCCTTTTGGAAGATTGGTTCATGTACTTTTTCGCCCAATAAACCGGAAGTGGTACCGGCTTCGGCATATTGCAAGTTGAATGCATGAGGGAATGTCCAGGTAGAGATGTCGTAGAACAAGCTGTCCTGGAATTCGGTCATGTTTTCCCACATGGATTTGATTTTAGTGTAGAATCTTTGGTTCATGGGGATGATGTACGAGTCATTGCTTTGGAATGTCTTTCCTCCTAAAGTGACATTCTTGTTGAGTCTGTGCACTTCGATGCCGTGATGCTGCATGTTCTTCAGGAAATAGTACTCGATGGCTTTGCGTCCCCGGCTATTGAATACATATCCTTTGACAGGGTCTTTGGCTGCTTCCTTGGCGGAGTTTGCGAAAAAGTTCCGCTGATACTCCAACAGTTCGTCTTTCAGGGTATAGGCTGCATATACCGTAGAAATGGCAGCAAAAGATTGGTTGCGGACAGTTTGGTAGAATGGCATTGGTCCGGTAGAAGTTGGGCGTAAGTATCCTCTGGATGCTACCTGTTCATAGAGCAGGCCGATGGAACCTTGGACATCGCCGTATGCACCCCCTTTGCCCAGATAGAAGTCATCGTAGCTTTCTTTTGAGAAGTAAGGGGAACCGATGTTGTCCAGCGCCTTGGCTGTACTGTTCGTAATGGCTACCGTGAGTTCCTGGTTTCGTTGTGGGGTGAGTGGATGGGTACGCAGTGGATGACCGGGACTGAAGTAGAATCCCTTGCTGTCTCCTCCTTGTTCGTGATGGTCGCTCACGATGTTGGGCATCCAGTCCAGATACATCTTTACGGCTGTCTGACCCTCCGGATGCTGGCACATCAGCCAGTCACGGTTACAGTCTGCCCAATAATGGTTGGTTCGGCTGCTGGGCCATGCTTCGCTGAATTCCCGGCTGTTCAGGTCGGCTACATTGTTGTAACTATGAGTGGTGTTCACCCAATTGGCAAAACGGTTGATGCCATCGGGATTCAGCCCGGGAACCATCAGGATGACGGTATTGTCCAACAGCTTCTGGATGGCAGCATCTTCTGAAGCGGCAAAGAAATAGGCCGTAGCCAACGACGAATTGACAGCCGAAGCTTCGTTGCCGTGGATGGAATGGGAGAGGTTGACGACAACCGGCATAGCCGAAATGTCCTTATCCTTACTACCGGAAGCATCAGTCAGTTGCAGATGTTCTGCCCTGATTTGTTCCAGCTTTTGCAGATTGGTTGGCGAGGTGATTGTCATCATGACGATGGGCCGGTTCTCGTAGGTTTTTCCTTTCACTTCCATTTTTACTCGGTCCGAGTGTCTTTCAAGGGCTTCCATGTATTTCAGCACATCGTTCCAGTCCGTATATTGTTCCCCCAATTCATACCCCAAGATATCCTTTGGTTGGGGAATGTCAGAACGGAGTGAGTGCGTGATGTTGATGCTTTCTCCGTTGGCATGGAGTTTTTCAGGAATGAAGTAACTGATGTCATACTCCAGTTTCTGTTGGACGGGAGTGTATGTACTGACCGGTTGTGCAGAAGCTTGACAAACCGATAGAGTCATAAGGATGGCAAGAATTTTCTTTGCCGGAGATTTCAGGATGTTTTTCATGGCAATATGTATTTGGAATGAATACTTGATTACAAAGCCTTTTCGATGGCAGGCTTTATCAGCGCTTCCATCACCAGATAGCCCTCTAAAGTAGGATGTACCCCATCTTTGGAGTAGTCCGGATTCAAGGCACGTTCAGGAGTCACCATTGCCGGATAATAGTCCACATACGGAATCTTGTTTTCCTTGGCATAGGCTTTTATCTTGGCATTCAGTGCTTCGATACGGTCGGGTGCATCTGTAATCTTCTTGTTCCATCTGAATCCGGCAGCCGGGAGAACCGATGTCAATATCACTTTGATTTTGTTGGCTTTAGCCATTTCCGCCATGGAAGCAATGTTTCCGAAAGTGGTTTCGATATCGAATGCACCAGTGTTTTCGGCTACATCATTGGTACCGCCATTGATGATGACGAGCTTTGGTTTCAGGTTGATGACATCGTTGCGGAAACGGAGCAAGAATTGATAGGTGGTCTGTCCACTGATTCCTCTGCCGATATAATTGTTTTCCTTGAAGAATTCCGGGTGAATGCGAACCCATTCTTCGGTAATGGAATTTCCCATAAACACCACACGTTTTTCCTTTTTGGAAGGTGCAGACAATTCTTTGTTGGCTTTGTCATATTTTTTGTAATTAGCCCATTCATTGTGGTTCTTTTGGGCATTTGCATCTGTCCATGCCAGGCACAGACAGCATAGAAGAATACTTGTAAATTTTCGAATCATAGTAGTATGTTTTAAAGTTTTTTGTTTATCAAAGGTAAATAATTCTTTCTATACTACGAAGGAATTATCGGGAAAATAGTAACATTACTTGAAAAGATGCGATTTGACCCTACAAAAAATAGCGTGCAACCGTTAAAGTTACACGCTATTAATCTATGGAATAAGTCTCTAAGTTTACTTAACTTCTTCGAAATCGACTATCATTCACTATCAATGCGTTAGCACCGGATGTTGCGTCCATGTTGCAAGAATCAAAATAATCATTGATAATCAACGTGTTACAAAACCAATGCAAAGGTATGATATTCTACCCGAACAACCAAAAGAAAAGGCATAAAAAGCACAAAACTGCCACATTTTTTGATTTAAGTAGGCATTGTAAAATACAATATATTCCGTACGCACAGAGCTATAAGTCTAAAATAAATCGAGTTACAGCCCAAAAATATAAATCATCTTAAAATCCAAACTTTTGTATATGAGATGTTTGGCGTTTTACTATTTCTTAAAGTTCATACTCTAGTTGTTTTCTTACTTATTACGTATGAAAGGCCATGTTAATAATAGTAATCCGCAATAAGGTACCCAAGAAAATGATGATAGGTTTAATATTCCTTCAAATAAATGCATCATACTTCAATCTTTTGAGATTATTTTTAAGAAAAATCGAACTAAATCAACAAAATCGTCTTTGTTCTCATATATTCTTATTACTTTTGCTTATAGTTATGCTATAAAAGCAGGACAAATATTGGTATAATATTATAATAGGTAAGATATTATGGATAAAAAGACACTTGAATTTGTGACGTTTTGCATAAGCAAACTTTCCATATTATTGAAACTACCCCAAGAAGAGATTTATAGTCGCTTGGAGAAGTCTGGCATTTTATATGACTATATTATATCCTCATATGATGTTCTGCATACATTCAGTGAACGCTACTTGATGTTGGATTTGGCTGAATACATGAAAGAGAAAGGAGTTCTCAGCGATATATGTCTTGAAGATATACTTGAAGAATAAAATTTGGCTGAGCAGTTGAATATTTTTACGAAACCAATAGATAAAGATTGCTATAGATATGGCACAGGATATAAATCGTCTTAAAGTGGTGCTTGCAGAAAAGAAACGTACCAATAAATGGTTGTCAGAACAAGTAGGAAAAGATCCTGCTACTGTTTCAAAATGGTGTACCAACACTTTGCAACCCAATTTAGAAACATTGGTGGCCATCGCAAAGGCCCTTGATGTGGATGTGAAGGATTTGTTGTGGTCTATAAAAAAGTGAAATATATTTATTATGTAAGAGTAAAATATGGAATCAATCAAACTATATAAATATTTGGACGCAGATGGAGGATTAAGGATGTTGTCAAATGGCAATATCCAGTTTACTAATGCAACTAAATTGAATGACCCGTTTGATTGTCATCTTAGTTTGATTGATTTCTCACAAGTACCCACAGAAAGAGCAAGTGCCTGGGGCAAGGATGTTATCATGGATTTAGAATCTAATCGTTTTGAGCACAATAGAGATAAAACATGGTTGTGCAGTCTTTCCAAAAACTACGACTCTTTGTTGATATGGAGTTATTATAACTGCCACAAAGGTATTTGCATTGGAATCGATATGGAGAAAGCCGATAAATATCTTTCTCGTATATGGGGTTCAATCCTTATAGGCTATAAAAAAATAGAAGTCCAATACAAAGACATTATAGAAAAACCTGATTTCTTTGAAAGAAAAGAAGATTTGTGGTGTTATCAGTTGTCAACCAAAGCAAAGGCCTGGGAACATGAACAGGAAGTACGTTTGGTGATTGTTGATCCTTCAAGAAAAACTCCACATTATGTACCCTCTGCATTAGAAAATAAAGATAGAATTGATTATAAGGAAATAAGATTTACCCCTGAACTAGGTGGTGAATGTTATGATTCGCTTTATTTGGGTGTGAACATAGATGATGAAATGAGAAATAAAATCATAAAAGCAGCCAAGAACCTGAATCCAAACATCAAGATATACCAAATGAAAGCAGATGCAAACGCTTTCAAGTTACAAACAGAACCAATCATTTGAAAAAAATATGACCAATATAAAGAAACTAGAAGCCGAATTATGGGAGTCTGCCGATTTACTCCGACAGGGCAGTAAACTTACCAGCAGCCAGTATTGTATGCCGGTTCTTGCCTTGTTGTTCCTTCGCTATGCCTATAGCCGATTCAAGATGGTAGAAGCCGAAATCTTACAAAACAGACCATCAAGAGGAGGAAGGGTTATGCCGGTTGAACCTAGCGACTTTGAAGCCAAGAGTGCCTTGTATCTTCCTCGCGAAGCACAATACGACTATTTGGTGAATCTACCCGCAAACATTACTGATGCCGGATTGAAGACCAAGGACGGCAAAGACATCAATTCTTTGGGCGAAGCTGTGAATTATGCTATGCAACTAGTGGAAAGTCAGAGCGAACAGCTTACGGGTGTTTTGCCTAAAAGCTACACCATGTTTGCCGATGATTTGCTCAGCGATTTGTTGCGTATCTTCAACAATAAGACCATCGACGAGGTTGGTGGTGATGTGATTGGTCGTATCTACGAATATTTCCTTTCCAAGTTTGCCAAGGCGGTAGCTAGTGACGATGGTGTGTTCTTTACCCCTAAATCATTGGTAAAGATGTTGGTCAATGTATTGGAACCTACATCGGGCATTATGCTCGACCCAGCCTGTGGTTCAGGCGGTATGTTTGTACAGACGGGCGATTTTGTGAATCATGCAGGATTGAACGCCAATACCCAAATGACTTTCTATGGTCAAGAAAAGGTGGAATACAATGCCCAACTTTGCTTGATGAACATGGCGGTTCACGGATTGAACGGAAAGATTGTATCAGGCGATGAAGCCAATTCCTTCTATCATGATACCCACAATTTGGAAGGCAAGTGCGATTATGTAATGGCGAATCCTCCGTTCAATGTGGATAAGGTGAAGTCCGAATCGGCATGGGCAGCCGGTCGTTTGCCTTTTGGCTT
>JAFTTU010000038.1 GCA_017466635.1 Bacteroides sp. | reverse complement strand
TCACCTGAACGACGGGCGGTGATGATGTATTCACCCATCTTGCCATCAAGAATCACGGTTTCATCCCATACGGTTGGTACGGCACTGATGAAATCTGTACATTCCTGTTCGCGTTCGTAGTTGCTTGGAGTATCGCAAAGCATGTTGAACGGTGAATCGAGAATCATGTAGAGAGCCAATTGGTGGCAACGTGTACCCTGACTCATCGGTTCGGTGTTACAAGCACGATAGTTTTCCTTGGTTGCATTACGCATTGCACCTTGAGTATAGTCCATCGGACCGGCTACCTGACGGATGAACGGAATCATCACATCGTAAGAAATAAGGTCAACTTCACCTGGCTTACCCCACTTCAATTGTTCCAAACCGAATACACCTTCGAAGTTCAAAACGTTCGGATAAGTACGGTTCAAACCGGCTGGCTTGTGACTACCGTGGAGGTCAAGAATCAAATGATACTTAGCGGCCATTTCAGCGGCACGATAGTTGAATGCGGTCATTTCTTGGTCGTCACGGTCCATGAAGTCCACCTTGAAGCCCTTGATACCCATTTCTGAGTAATGGCGGCATACATTTTCCATATCACGGTTGAATGCATGATAACCTGCCCAAAGCACGAGACCTACGTTTTTGCTAGTAGCATAAGCTATCAATTCTTCGAGATTGATTTCCGGAACTACTTGCATCAAGTCAGCCTTCTTGTTTACGGCCCAACCTTCGTCCAAAATCACGTATTCGATACCATTTTTCGATGCGAAGTCGATGTAAGCCTTGTAAGTAGGATTGTTCACACCGGTTTCGAAATCTACACCGTCCAAGTTCCAATCGTTCCACCAGTCCCATGCAATCTTACCCGGCTTAATCCATGAGATGTCTTCCAAACGGGAAGGTTCTGCTAACAAATAGCTCAATGTGCTGGATGCCAAGTTCTTGTCTTCGTCGGTTACGACGGCTACACGCCATGGGAAGTGACGTGGCTTTTCAACCTTGGCAATAAAGTCTTCGTATTCTTTCACAATCATTTGGAGCATGTTGTGACCACCTTGTTCCACGCGTTTCGGGTAGGGTGCAAAATCGCTTGTCAATTGGTTGCCATTGCCCGGCTTTACATAAAGACCCGGATAGCTTTCAAGGTTCACTTCAGTAAGACAAAGCTTCACGTTGTTTTTCAATTCTGCAATAACCGGAAGGAAAGCCAACTTTTCCTTTTCCAACTTGCTAATGTTGTTGGTGGTGTATTGGTTTTCGAATGAATTCCAGAATTGTTCGTTGTAGTGTCCTTTTCTTCTAGGAATAGTATAAGGTACATGAGCAGTTACATCAAACGGGAAGTTGAAGTCTGCCAATTCCTTGACTACCTTGAACGGCTTCTTGCCTTTGTTGATGAAACGATAGGCAATACCGTCATCGTAAGCACGGAATTCTACGTTGAAGCCCTTGAATTGCAAGGTCAATTCATTGTAAATGTTTGCAATTTCAGATGCACGGTAGAAAGGAGAGGAAACCTTTTCGTTGACACTCTTGCGGGATGCTTTCGAAGGCTTGTCGTTTTCGCCCCATACTTCGCCATTGTCCAATGTCATGGCCAAAGGAGAGGCTTCCAATACTTGTTGACCATCAAAAGTGATGTCGTAAGTCAATTGCTTACCGGCGGTAATGGTTGTTTTCAATTTACCGTCAGGAGAGGCCAATTGATACTGTTTTTGTGCATGTGCAACGAATGAACACAAGACACAAAGGATAAAAATCTTCAATGTTTTCATGGTTATACATATTAAAAATTATTTGTCAAAGACAGATGATTCCGTTAAACGTGGTGCAATTTACTAAATTTATGTATTTTTGCAATCGAATTTCTAAAAAAACATACGATGAAAAAGATATTATTAGGTGGAATGCTCGGTTTGTTGATGTGCATGTCTTGTACTGAGCAACCCGTAAATCAAGATTTTGTAACTGATTGTGAGAAGTCTAACTTTGTGAAGACTCCCCGTTTTGAAGAAACGATGGCATGGTTCAAGAAGTTGGCCGATTATTCGTCGATGGTGAAGGTAACCTCTTTTGGCACCAGCCCTCAAGGACGTGACTTGTCGTTAGTCATTGTAGACAAGGACGGTTTGCAAGACCCCGTGCAGATTCGTAAGAAGGGTCGTGTGATAATCTTGATAGAATCGTGCATCCATTCGGGAGAACCGGATGGAAAAGATGCCAGCATGATTTTCCTTCGTGATATGATTGTGGACAAGAAGAACATCGATATTTTGGACGATGTGAGCTTCCTCTTCATTCCGGTATTCAATGTGGATGGTCATGAAAACTTCAGTGCGACCAACCGTATCAACCAAAACGGACCGGAAGAATTGGGTACTCGTAATACCGCCCAACTCATCAACTTGAACCGTGACTTCTTGAAGGCCGATGCACCTGAAATGCGTGCTTGGTTGAAGCTTTACAATCAATGGATGCCGGAACTTTTCATTGATGTTCATGTAACCAATGGAGCCGATTTCCAATATGTGATGACATACGCCATCGAAAACAGAGGTACCATTATGGAAGAAGGGCTTCGTCGATGGTCACTCGATGTGTATGAAAAGCAGTTGAACGAACGCATGGAGAAAGTCGGTTTCCCGCTCTTCCTTTATGCTTCATTCCGCAAATACAATGCGCCTGAAAGCGGTATCTTGATTGACATCTTCGACCCTCGTTATTCGGAAGGATATGCTGCATCCCGTAATCGTCTTGGCTTGTTGATTGAAAATCATATCTATAAGCCCTACGAGCAACGTGTGAAAGCTACGGTAGAAGCATTCATTGCCAGTGCCCGCATCTTGGCTGAAAACAAGGAATCGTTGAAGGAAACCATTGCCAATGCCGACAAGAACGTAAGCTCTCCGGAGTATCGTCAGAAACCGATGGAGTTGACATTCAAGCCGGTCAACAAGGATAGTGTGTGGGTGGATTACCTCAGTTGGGCGAGAGATACCGTGAAGAGTGATTTGTCAGGAGCCGACTGGGTGCGTCATAACTACGACAAGCCGATTACGCTGAAGTGTCCGATGATTACTTCATACGAGGCTTCCTCTTCTGTTCAATTGCCGGAAGCATATATCTTGATGCCTCAATGGACGGATGTAATTGAATTGCTCGACTTGCATGATATCAAGTACACCCGCTTGGCTGAACCGAAGCAGGTCGAAGTGGAAACCTATCGTTATACCAAGGCGACTTTCTCTCCTCGTCAAAGCGAAGGTCGTATTCCTGTGTTGAAGACCGAATACACCACTCAGAAGGAAACCTTGGAAGCACCTGTAGGTAGTGTGTTGATTGATATGAACCAACCGAACGGTCGTTTGGCCGCTTGGATGCTCGAACCATCCGCACCGGGTTCATTGGTTT
Source organism: Bacteroides sp. (assembly GCA_017466635.1). Lineage (GTDB taxonomy): Bacteria > Bacteroidota > Bacteroidia > Bacteroidales > Bacteroidaceae > Phocaeicola. The sequence continues at coordinate 14,146 of JAFTTU010000038.1, read as the reverse complement.
ATTGGGGTTTCTTCAACCAAGTGGTACAAGCCCCTAGTGAATTCTGGATTCGTTTGCCATACATGGAAGAAAAAGGACGAGAACTATTGGCGAAAGACCCAGCTCTGAAAGCGGAATTCGAAGAAAAGAAGAAAGACCCGAAGTTTGCCAAAGACCCTCAAGCTATCTTGAATTTCTTCTACGACAAGGTGAAAAAGACAGCTCATCAGAACAATGAGTTGCATCCGGCTTGGAGAGTGATGAAGAAATAAGTGTCAGACATTGCATTTTCCCCAGACTTGTCATTCTGAACGGAACAAAGTGTAGTGAAGAATCTCGGAAGCAGAAAGTATATGTTATCGAGATTCTTCGCTTCGCTCTGAATGACAAATCATTTTTTTTCTTACCTTTGCAAACTAAATCATTAGAGAGAAAATAAAATGCCTTTAAATTTACCCGATAAATTGCCTGCCATCGAATTGTTGAAGGAAGAGAACATCTTCGTTATTGACAATTCGCGGGCAAGCTCGCAAGATATCCGGCCGTTGAAGATTGTCATTCTCAACTTGATGCCGATTAAGATTACCACGGAAACAGACTTGGTACGCCTGCTTTCCAATACACCGCTTCAGTTGGAAATTACTTTCATGAAGCTAAAGAGCCACACCTCGAAGAATACACCGATAGAACACATGCAGGCATTCTATCACGATTTCGATATTCTGAAGGAACAGAAGTTCGATGGAATGATTATTACCGGTGCACCGGTAGAGCAGATGCCTTATGAAAATGTGACATATTGGGAAGAAATATCGGAAGTGTTCAATTGGGCACATACCCATGTGACTTCTACCTTATATATTTGTTGGGCGGCTCAAGCCGGACTCTATCATTTCTATGGAGTTCCCAAGTATCCGCTTGACAAGAAGATGTTCGGTATCTTCAAGCACCAAATCAATGTACAGGGCTTGCCAATTTTCCGTGGATTCGACGATGAATTCTTTGTGCCGCATAGCCGTCATACCGAAATCCGTCGGGAAGATATCCTGAAGGTGAAGGATTTGACTTTGTTGGCAGAGTCGGAAGATGCAGGTGTGTACATGGTGATGGCAAGAAATGGACGCGAATTCTTTATCACCGGTCATTCGGAATATGCACCCAATACCCTTGATGGCGAATACAAGCGCGACTTGGGTAAGGGACTTCCTATAGAGGTGCCAAAGAACTATTACCGCAATGACAATCCGGATGAAGGAGTGTTGGTGCGTTGGCGAGGTCATGCCAATTTGATGTTCTCCAATTGGTTGAACTATTACGTTTATCAAGAAACCCCGTACGATATCAATCAAATCAAATGATTCGACAACGAAAGATAGAACTGTTGGCTCCGGCCAAGAATTTGGAATGCGGCATCGCGGCGATTGACCACGGTGCCGATGCCGTATATATCGGTGCGCCCCGTTTCGGTGCCCGTGCTGCTGCCGGTAATTCCTTGGAAGACATAGCCGAGTTGGTGAAGTATGCCCATTTGTACAATGTCCGCATCTATGTCACCCTCAACACCATTCTGAAAGATGAAGAGTTGAAGGAGACCGAAAAGATGATTTGGGATTTATATAAGGTAGGGGTGGATGCTCTTATCGTTCAGGACATGGGCTTGCTGAGCCTGAATCTTCCGCCTATCCCGCTTCATGCCAGTACGCAGATGGACAATCGCAATGCCGAGAAGGTGAAGTTTCTGGCTGAGGCTGGTTTCCGTCAGGTGGTCTTGGCTCGTGAACTTTCGTTGGAACAAATCCGTAAGATACATGAGGCCGTGCCTCAGACACCGCTCGAAGTCTTTGTTCACGGTGCGTTGTGTGTGAGCTACAGTGGTCAGTGTTATGTCAGTCAGCATTGTTTCGGACGAAGTGCCAACCGAGGAGAGTGTGCTCAGTTCTGCCGTCTCGCTTTCGATATGGTGGATGCCGATGGCAAGATGATTGTTCAGAACAAGCATCTTCTTTCGTTGAAGGATTTGAATCAAAGCGAAGAATTGGAAAAGCTGTTGGATGCCGGTGCATCCTCGTTCAAGATAGAAGGACGACTGAAAGATGTATCGTATGTCAAAAATGTGGTGGCTTATTATCGGAAGAAGTTGGATGCCATTTTGAAGAGACGGAAGGAATATACCCGTGCTTCTTCTGGAGAGGTCAAGCTGGCTTTCCGTCCTCAACTTGACAAGAGCTTTACCCGTGGATTTACCAACTATTTCCTTTACGAACGAAACAAGGATATCTTCTCCTTTGATACCCCGAAGTCATTGGGTGAGGAGATGGGCTATGTGAAGGAAATCCGTGGAAACTACATCATCGTGGCGGGTGTGAAACCTTTCAACAATGGTGATGGTATCTGCTACCTTGACGAGCGTGGCAAATTGAAAGGTCTTCGTATCAACCGTGTAGAGAACAACAAGCTTTTCCCGGCTGGAGATATGCCGAGAATCAAACAACGTACTACTTTATATCGCAATTTCGATCAGGAATTCGAAAAACTGATGCAACGCAAGTCAGCGGAACGAAAGTTGGGAGTAGAAGTAGCACTGACAGAGAATAATTTCGGCTTTACCTTAACGATGACCGATGAAGACGATGTGCAGGTAAGTGTGACATTGGAGAAGGAAAAGGAATTGGCTCGTACACCGCAGATGGATAACCTCAAGAACCAGTTGGGCAAGTTGGGCAATACACCTTTCGAAGCCATCCGTATCGATGTGGATTTGAAGGACAATTGGTTTATACCATCCTCTCAATTGGCGGAAATCAGACGTGAAGCCGTAGAGAAATTGTTGGCGGCTCGACGGATGAACTACCGTCAGGAGATTGTATCTATGCCCGTAACCGCTCATTCATTCCCACAAAGCGAACTTACTTACTTGGGTAATGTGATGAACGAAGGGGCGGCTGATTTCTATCGTCATCATGGCGTCATGAAGATGGCTCCAGCTTTCGAGAAGCGTCCGTCCGATGATGCCGTACTCATGTTCTGCAAGCATTGTTTGCGTTATAGCATGGGATGGTGTCCGGTGCGTCATCGTGAAAAGTCACCTTATAAAGAACCTTATTATTTGGTGAGTACCGATGGCAAGCGTTTCCGTTTGGAATTTGATTGCAAGCATTGTATCATGAAAGTAAAGGCGGACAAGCATTAAATGCTATCCGCCTCCACATATCCATTCATCACGGCATAAATGGTCAGTCCCGGTACCGACTTGATACCTAATTTCTCGGTGATGTTCTTCCGGTGACTGATGACCGTGGTCAAACTGATGTTCAGCTTTTCTGCGATTTCTTTGTTGATGAACCCTTTAGTAATCAGAATCAATACCTCGATTTCACGAGCCGAAAGTTCGTGTTCCATCGGAGTAGGGTGTGGATGCTTACCTTCTTTTCGATGTCCCCGTTCGTGCATCTGCATGATTGATTTGGCCAATGCCTTTTCGTCTTCGTATATATTTAGTGTCGGTACACCGGCCAATTGTGGCAGGTTTTCTCCTCCGGCAAGCATGATGGCTCTGGGATGTCTTTCACGGAAGAAGGCTGTATGCTCGAAGTAGATTTGGGCTGATACGAAATAGTGGGCATACATGTCGGGAGTATCATCCACCAATTCACCGAATGAATGGAACACACGAATGGTTGCCATCGGAATGATTTCTTCCAATAGCGTCTGAAGTCCCATGCCGGATAGGGTGTTCGAATCGATGATGGCTATTTCGGGTTGATGATGCATATTCCTATTGTTTGATTCCTAAATACATGGCTACTGCTTCGGCACATCGTTCTCCATCTACACCGGCTGATACGATACCTCCGGCATATCCTGCTCCTTCTCCACATGGGAATAGTCCGTTGATGGTAACGTGTTGCAATGTTTCGCTGTCACGGACAATACGGATAGGGGCAGATGTTCGTGTTTCCATACCAATCATACATGCCTCGTTGGTGAGGAAACCATGGGAACTTCTTCCGAATTGTTGGAAACCCTTGCTCAAACGGTCGCTGATGAAGTTCGGCATCCAGAAATGAAGAGGAGAAGATACCAAGCCCGGGCTATACGATGAGGCAGGCAGGTCGTAACTCAATTTCTTGCGGGTAAAGTCCACCATACGTTGGGCCGGAGCCGTTTGGCGCATGTTTCCTTGTTGCCAACAAGCAGCTTCGAGTGCTTCCTGAAGGTGCATCATGGCGAGAGGACCTTCACCTGTACAATCAATGCCTAATTCTTCATTTTTAATTCTTAATTCTTTATTCATCAAGTCTTCCGGGCGCAATTCCACCACCATACCCGAATTGCTCCATTTTCCTCCACGGTTGCTTGGACTCATGCCATTCACCACAATCTGATTAGGACCGCTTGCGGCAGGTACCACGAATCCACCCGGACACATACAGAAACTATATACGCCTCGTCCGTCTACTTGAGTCACGAAACTGTATTCGGCGGCAGGAAGGTACTTGCCCCGTCCGTTCTTGTTGTGATATTGGATTTGGTCAATCAGATGCGAAGGATGTTCCAGACGGACACCTACGGCAATACCTTTGGCTTCGAGTTGCACTCCGTTGTTGTACAACCAACGATAGACGTCTCTAGCCGAGTGACCGGTGGCCAAGATGACAGGGCCTCGGAAAGTCTTTCCGGTATTTGTTTCAATGCCCACTACCTTTTCGTTCTCGATGATGATGGCATCCATGCGAGTCTCGAAATGTACTTCCCCGCCACATTCGAGGATGGTGTTACGCATATTCTCGATGACGCGTGGCAACTTGTCCGTACCGATGTGGGGATGGGCATCTACCAAAATGGATGTGCTTGCTCCGTGCTGGCAGAACACGTTCAGAATCTTGTCGACATTGCCACGCTTCTTGCTTCGGGTGTAGAGCTTACCGTCCGAATAGGCACCGGCTCCCCCTTCACCAAAGCTATAATTGCTCTCGGGGTCTACCTTGTGTTCACGACTGATACGTGCGATGTCTACCTTTCGCTCACGGACATTCTTTCCTCGTTCCACCACTATCGGGCGAAGACCAAGTTCTATCAAACGCAAGGCCGCAAACAATCCTCCAGGACCGGCACCTACTACAATGACTTGTGGCTTGCCCTCTACATTAGGATATATTGTGCGGATGAATTCTTCGTCTTGTGGAAGTTCGTTGATGTAAAGCCGCACTTTCAGATTCACAAAGATGGTACGTTGACGGGCATCGATGCTACGTTTCAATACACGAATCGCCTTGATGCTACATGCATCGATTCCTTTATCCTTGCTGATGAATGACTTTATGTTCTGTTCATTGGCTGCCTGCTCGGGCAGAACTCTGATTTGGTATTCTTGTATCATATTTATCCGAATAAAGCACGGAAGGCTTCTTCCACTTTCCGTACGGGGATGATTTCTATTTTCATGTTCTTCGTATCGAGACCTTGAAGGTTGTGCTTCGGTATCAGGATACGTTTGAACCCTAATTTCTCCGCTTCGCTGATGCGTTGCTCGATGCGGTTCACGGGGCGGATTTCTCCACTCAATCCCACTTCGCCCGCCATGCAGATGTCTCTATCGATGGCTACATCCATGTTGCTCGAAAGGATGGCGCTGATGATGGATAGGTCGATGGCAGGGTCGTTCACTTTCAGACCGCCGGCGATGTTCAGGTATACGTCCTTTTGTGCCAGCTTGAAACCCACTCGCTTTTCGAGTACGGCCAGAAGCATGTTCATCCGTCGGAGGTCGAAACCGGTGGCCGAACGTTGCGGATTACCATATACCGCCGAACTCACCAAGGCTTGTGTTTCAATCAAGAACGGGCGCACTCCTTCGATGGCCGAGGCGATGGCTACACCACTCATGCCTTCATGTTCATCTGTCAGAAGAAGTTCCGAAGGGTTGCTTACTTGCCTTAATCCATTTTGACGCATTTCGTAGATACCCAGTTCCGCGGTACTACCGAAGCGGTTCTTGATGCTTCGGAGGATGCGGTACATGTAGTGCTGGTCGCCTTCGAATTGAAGTACCGTATCCACGATGTGTTCCAAAACCTTCGGTCCTGCAATACTTCCTTCCTTATTAATATGGCCGATAAGAATGACGGGTGTATTGCTTTCCTTGGCAAATTTCAATATAGAGGCCGAACATTCGCGTACCTGTACCAAGCTTCCCGGCGATGAGTCGATGCTCTCCGTGAAGATGGTTTGGATGGAGTCGATGATGACCAAGTCCGGACGGGTGTTCTTGATGTGTACATAGATTTGCTCCAACGATGTTTCACAAACGATGAGGCAATCAGAGGTTTGTCTGGTGATTCGGTCGGCTCTCAACTTCAGTTGGCGGGCACTTTCTTCACCGGATATATAAAGCACTTTCTTGTCATTCAGCTTTAATACCGTTTGTAGAATCAGAGTTGATTTACCGATGCCCGGTTCGCCCCCTAACAAGACGAGACTTCCCGGCACCAATCCACCTCCTAGTACACGGTTCAGTTCCTCGTCGTGCATGTTGATACGTGGTTCCTCGCCTCCGTGGATGTCGCTCAAGGTCATCGGTTGGCTCTTGGTAGGCTCCAGGATAGCGGCTCCATGTCGGGCAGCAGGTGATTCCTTCCGTACTACTTGCTCCACATAGGTGTTCCATTGTCCGCACGACGGGCACTTGCCCACCCATTTGGGTGAGTCTTGTCCGCAATGGGTACATACATATTGTGTCTTCTCTTTGGCCATTTTGAGATTATTGTTTGAGAGTACAAAGGTAAGGAAAGTTTCGGATATATTAAAGATTTATAGTTTTATCGCAAAAAAATGAAGAAAAGTGATAGATTGTTCAAAATACTTCTTATATTTGCGCCATTGAAACTAAAAACAAGAGAGAATAATTCAAAATGACAATGTACTATCTACATATCACGACCTCTATGATGGGGATGATGACCACTACCACATCCACCACAATGATGACCCCTCGGGGTTAGGATAGTATATATGTGTTTCTACGCGATACACGCTTATGGATGTAAGCACCAATCAAATCAATTTTATTAGTAAACAAGAAGTTCTTCTTTTGTCATGCCTTTGTTTTGGATGACAAAGGAGTATATAAATAGTCAATAGCATGAAAGTATTGAAATTCGGCGGTAGCTCGGTAGGCTCCGTAAATAGTATTTTAAGTGTAAAAAAGATAGTTGAAGCCGTAAAAGAACCGGTAATCGTGGTCGTTTCGGCTTTGGGTGGCATTACAGATAAGTTGATCAAGACCTCGGAAATGGCGGCAAGTGGCAATCCTGCATACGAAAAGGAGTATCGCGATATCGTGAACCGTCACATCGAGATGGTATATACCGTTATCCCGGCAGGCGATGAACGCAGTGTACTGCTCGACCGGGTGAACGAACTCTTGAGTGAGCTGAAGGATATCTTCCAAGGTATTTACTTGATTCGTGACCTTTCGCCAAAAACATCGGCAACCATTGTAAGTTATGGCGAACGTCTTTCTTCCATCATTGTGGCTACACTCATCGAAGGTGCCGTATGGTATGATTCTCGTACATTCATCAAGACCGAAAAGAAACATTCCCGTCATATCCTCGATTCGGATTTGACTACTCAGTTGATCAAGGCTACTTTCAACGAACTTCCGAAGGTAGCTCTCGTGCCGGGATTCATCTCCAGCGACAAGAATAGTGGGGAGATTACCAACTTGGGACGGGGTGGTTCGGATTATACCGCCTCCATCATTGCGGCTGCTCTCCAAGCCGAGGTGCTCGAAATCTGGACAGATGTGGATGGATTCATGACCGCCGACCCGCGTGTCATCAGCTCGGCATACGTTATCAATGAATTGAGTTATGTGGAAGCCATGGAGCTTTGCAATTTCGGTGCCAAGGTGGTTTATCCGCCTACCATCTATCCGGCTTGCCACAACAATATACCTATATTAATTAAGAATACCTTCAATCCCGATGCTCCGGGTACCATCATCGAGCAGGAAATCAAGGAAGAATCGAAGGCTATCAAGGGTATTTCGTCCATCAACGATACGAGCTTGATTACCGTGACCGGTCTCGGTATGGTGGGTGTCATTGGGGTAAACTACCGCATCTTCAAGGCATTGGCCAAGAATGGTATCAGTGTGTTTATGGTGTCTCAGGCTTCTTCTGAAAACAGTACTTCTATCGGTGTGCGGAATCAGGATGCCGAATTGGCATGCGAAGTCTTGAACGAAGAGTTTGCCAAGGAAATCGAAATGGGTGAAATCAGTCCGGTAAGTGCAGAAAAGAACTTGGCAACTATTGCGATTGTAGGTGAGAACATGAAGCACACTCCGGGTATTGCCGGAAAGTTGTTCGGTACATTGGGACGTAATGGTATCAGCGTGATAGCTTGTGCCCAAGGTGCTTCGGAAACCAATATTTCTTTTGTCGTGGAAGAAAAGTTCTTGAAGAAGTCATTGAATGTGATTCATGATTCGTTCTTCTTGTCCGAATATCAGGTGCTCAACCTCTTCATTTGTGGTACAGGTACCGTAGGTGATAGCTTGATTCAGCAACTCGCCAGCCAGCAGGAGAAGTTGATGAAGGAACGTGGCTTGAAGTTGAACGTGGTGGGTATTGCCAATGGTCATCAGGCTTTGTTCGACCGCGATGGCTTGGATTTGTCCAACTATCGTCAGTTGCTCGACGAAAAGGGTACCGCATCCAGTCCTCAGATTATCCGCGACGAGGTGATTGGCATGAACATCTTCAACTCTGTATTCGTGGATTGTACCGCCAATGCGGATGTAGCTTCGCTCTATAAGGATTTGTTGAACAACAACGTATCGGTGGTAGCGGCCAACAAGATTGCGGCATCATCCTCTTATGCCAACTATACCGAGTTGAAGCGGATTGCCCGTAACCGTGGTGTGAAGTATCTGTTCGAAACCAACGTAGGTGCAGGTCTGCCGATTATCAAGACCATCAATGACTTGATTGCGAGTGGTGACAAGATTCTGAAGATTGAAGCCGTAGTTAGTGGTACGTTGAATTTCATTTTCAATAAAATCAGTGCCGATGTACCGTTCAGCGAAACCATTCGTCTGGCGAAGGAACAAGGCTATTCAGAACCCGACCCACGTATCGACTTGAGCGGTAAGGATGTCATCCGTAAGTTGGTCATCCTGGCTCGCGAAGCGGGTTATGTGCTCGAACAGGAAGATGTGGAAAAGAACCTCTTTGTACCCGATGAATTCTTCGAAGGCTCATTGGAAGATTTCTGGAAGAACATTCCTTCACTCGATGCCGATTTTGAGGCTCGTCGTCAGAAGCTGGAAGCCGAAAACAAGCATTGGAAGTTCGTGGCCAAGTTGGAAGACGGCAAGGGAAGCGTGTCATTACAGGAAGTGAGCCGTAGTCATCCGTTCTATGGTTTGGAAGGAAGCAACAACATCGTGCTCCTCACCACCGAACGTTACAATGAATATCCGATGATGATTCAGGGATATGGTGCCGGTGCAAGTGTAACCGCGGCCGGTGTCTTTGCCGATATCATCAGCGTGGCGAACATTTAAGCCTATGAAACATATCATTATATTAGGAGACGGCATGGCCGATTGGCCTGCCGCATCCTTGGGGAACAAGACCTTGCTCCAACATGCTCATACTCCCTATATGGATAAGTTGGCAAGCATGGGTCGTACAGGTCAGCTCATCACCGTGGCGGAAGGTTTCCATCCCGGAAGTGAGGTGGCGAATATGTCCGTCATGGGGTATGACCTACCGAAAGTGTACGAAGGCCGTGGCCCGTTGGAAGCCGCCAGCATCGGTGTGGAACTTCAACCGGGGGATATGGCGATGCGATGCAACATCGTATGCATCGAGGGAGAAATTCTGAAGAACCACTCCGCCGGACACATCACTACCGAAGAAGCCGATGTGCTTGTGAAATACTTGCAAGAGCATTTAGGTAACGAACGGGTACAATTCCATACCGGTGTGCAATATCGCCACCTTTTGGTCATCAAGGGAGGAAACAAGCAGATTGATTGTACGCCACCGCACGATGTACCTTTGCATCCGTTCCGTCCGTTGATGGTAAAGGCAGAAGTACCCGAAGCTCAGGCAACCGCCGACCTTATCAATGAATTGATTCTGAAGTCTCAAGAGCTTTTGAAGAACCATCCTTTGAATTTGAAACGAATGGCCGAAGGGAAAGACCCTGCCAATAGCATTTGGCCTTGGAGTCCCGGTTATCGTCCGCAGATGGAGCCCTTGTCGGTGATGTATCAAAGCATTCAGAAAGGTTCGGTTATCTCGGCCGTCGATTTGATTAATGGCATTGGGGTGTATGCCGGTCTTCGAAGAATCTCCGTAGAAGGAGCGACAGGGCTTTATGATACGAATTATGAGAACAAGGTAAGTGCCGCTCTCGAAGCCTTGAAGACGGACGATTTGGTTTACCTCCACATCGAGGCAAGCGATGAGGCCGGTCACGAAGGCAATTTCGAGTTGAAGCAGCTCACCATCGAGAATCTCGACAAACGTGCCGTCGGGCCGATATACGAGGCGGTCAAAGATTGGGAAGAACCCGTGGCGATTGCCGTACTTCCCGACCATCCGACACCTTGTGAGCTTCGCACCCATACCGCCGAGCCGGTTCCGTTCTTTATCTATTATCCGGGCATCGAGCCGGATAGTGTGCAGACCTTCGATGAAGTGGCCTGTGCGGAAGGCATTTACGGAGTGATGAAAGAAAATGAGTTTATGAATGAATTTATGAAGATATGAAATACTATAGCACCAACCACCAAGCCCCGGAAGCTTCCTTGCAAGAAGCCGTCGTGAAGGGTTTGGCATCCGATAAAGGCTTGTACATGCCGGAAGTCATCAAGCCGCTTCCACAATCGTTTTTCGACAATATTGAAAACATGTCGTTTCAGGAAATCGCCTATCAAGTGGCCGATGCTTTCTTTGGCGAAGATGTGCCTGCCGATGTGTTGAAAGAGATTGTTTATGACACGTTGAGCTTCGATGCACCTGCCGTGAAGGTGAAGGACAACATCTACTCACTCGAACTTTTCCATGGTCCGACCTTGGCATTCAAGGATGTGGGTGGACGCTTCATGGCGCGTCTCTTGGGCTACTTCATCCGCAAGGAAGGACAGAAGCAGGTAAATGTATTGGTGGCTACATCGGGCGATACCGGTAGTGCCGTGGCGAATGGTTTCCTCGGTGTAGAGGGTATCCATGTGTATGTGCTTTATCCGAAAGGCAAGGTGAGCGAGATTCAGGAAAAGCAATTCACTACCCTTGGTCAGAACATCACCGCCCTCGAAGTGGACGGTACATTCGACGATTGTCAGGCCTTGGTGAAGAATGCGTTCATGGATGCTGAACTCAATGCACACATGAAGCTCACTTCCGCCAACTCCATCAATGTGGCCCGTTTCTTGCCTCAGGCATTCTATTATTTCTATGCATACGCCCAATTGAAGAAGGCAGGCAAGGCCGATAACTTGGTGGTATGTGTGCCGAGCGGAAACTTCGGAAACATCACCGCCGGTCTTTTCGGCAAGCGGATGGGATTGCCGGTGAAGCGTTTCATTGCGGCCAACAATAGCAATGACATTTTCTATCAATATCTACAAACGGCTCAATACAATCCTCGCCCGTCGGTAGCAACCATAGCCAATGCAATGGATGTGGGCGACCCGAGCAACTTTGCCCGCGTCTTGGCGCTTTACGAAAATAGCCACGAAGCGATTTCGAAGGAAATCTCCGGTGCCACTTATTCGGATGAACAAATCCGTGAAACCGTGAAGAAGGCTTATCAGGAAACAGGTTATTTGCTCGACCCTCATGGCGCTTGTGGTTATCGTGCATTGGAAGAAGGTTTGCAAGAAGGTGAAGTAGGGGTATTCCTCGAAACCGCTCACCCAGCCAAGTTCCTTGAAACGGTAGAGGGCATCATTGGCGAACAAGTAGAGATTCCGTCCAAGCTTCAGGCGTTCATGAAGGGAATCAAGCAAAGTATCCCGATGACGAAGGATTTTGCATCGTTCAAAGCCTATTTGATGGAATAACTCTTTGTACTCCTGTTACCGGTACTTAACTGATTGTTTCTCAGTAAGAAATCGGTTGCACAAGTGCTCCCACCGTCGTGCCACACGTGCCACCGAAAAATGTAAGTACTCTCATCACTATGTGTGAGTACTCTCGCAAAGGGATGAGAGTACTTACACAAGTCGATGAGAGTACTTACGTTATCCATCGCTTGTACGGAAAAAATAGACACTCAAAACTCAAAATCATAACTCATAACTCAAAACTCATAACTGAAAAACACTCCCGCATGTGTGAGCCGATGCTTCAGTATGTGTTTGCCAACGCTTCAGTATGTATGTGCCGATACATACGTATGTGTTTACGATAGGATATATAATCTTTCGGCGAAACCTTCTAGATCTTTCCAGGAAACCTTCTAAAGGTTTCCCGAAATTTTTTGGTGGCAGGAGCAACACGACGGTTGCACCACTCGTACCACTGCTTTCACGATGAATCCCAAACGGTTAAGTCCCGGTTGCAGGAGTGTAAGCAGATGATTGAAATTTTGTGGGAAGGTGGAATTGGTAACAAAATCCTTTGTTTCTTCGCATTTGTAACGCGAAGGTTATTTTTTTTTTTGCTTATTAGTATGGTTTATATTTCTTTAATCGGTCGGTACTTGATTGAAATTATCACTCTTATTATGCAAAAAAACAATACAAACGTTAAAAAGTCGTATAATTCTCCTTCTTTGTGATAAGTCTTGCCTAACTATTGCTGCTAGTTATTATATTTGTGTGAGTAATATTTTAGCCTTTTTGATACTATATGGTAAGACATCTTTTTCTAAATCTCTTGGTATGTGGTTGTTTGTTTACAGCCTGTGGTGGCGGTAGCTCATCTTCTTCGTCATCGGTATCTTCTAAGATGTCGGTTTCTGAAGATGGAGTTACGGTAATTCCAATGAATGCCCGACCGGGTGATGTGTTGAATCTTTCTGATTTTGCTGAATCCATTGAGTTGATTCCGCTTGAAACGAGGGATGATTGTCTGATTGGTTGGATACCGGAAATCATTGCCACGAAGAATCATTATGTATTGATTTCTGGTATTGGGCCAACTGACTTTCAGCATCTGTATGTCTATGATAAAAATGGAAAGTTCATCCGTCAGATTTCTGGTCGTGGTCAAGGAGGGGAGGAGTTTCTTGAAGTACGTGACATTGATGTGATTGGTGATTCCATAATCAAAATGGGGGATGTATATGTCATTCGTACATTCAATTTGGAAGGTAAACAATTGTCGAGTAAAAGAATTAATGGTACTACACAGGAAATCGTATCGGTGAAAGGAAAGACCATCTTGTTTGATGGAGGAAGTCATAGCTCAAGTAAAGCAACGAACTTATTGTTTCAGTTTGACGAAAAGGATGATTTACAAGCGGAATTCTTTGAAATTCCTCCCTTAGCAAATCGTATCACTGCATTTTTTGTAAATCCAAGAGCTCTAACGAGGGATGAAGAATCTGTTTATTTTCATTTCCCTTACAACAACTATATTTACCAGATTAATGCTGAAACGTTGGAATATTCTCCTCGTTATAAAGTGGATTATGGGGATAGGACTTTCACATGGGATATGTTCGATGAAAATGTAGGTCATGTAAAGGATTGGGTGGCACAAAGCAAAAATGAAAAGAATGCGTCTATGTGTGAAATATTGTCATTGAATGACTATTTCTTGTTTACTTCCAGGGATAATGACAGAAATTACTATCTTAGTCTGTATTCCAACCGAACGGGTAAGGTCTTGAGTGGAAACAAACTAAAGGACGATATGTACTTTAAGGGTAATGTTATAGTCCTTAAAGGTGGTAAACCAAGTGCAGTATTGGGACGGCATGGCAATGATGGTGGCGATTTGATTTGGCCAGTGCAGCCCAAGGTTTTGTTGAAAGGTTATAAAGCCTATCGGGAGGTGTTGTCCAAAGAAAGGTGGGAATTGTTCCGTAAGAAATATCCACGTTTGGTTGAAGTGTGCGAGCAGTTGAATGAGGATGACAATCCGGTGTTGTTGAAAATTAAGTTGAAGGATTTTTAACGCAAAAGATAACATATTAT
>JAFTTU010000037.1 GCA_017466635.1 Bacteroides sp. | reverse complement strand
TATACCTAACGGTGGTAAAATTTATCGCTATTGGAAGTGTCGGCACTTATTGCAAGTCTCTGATAATGACGAGCGTTTTAGCCATTTCACGGAAGATGAAAGACTGTTTTGAAAGATGACTTTCTCTATATATTTACAGGTCTAACCCTCTGAAAATTAACGAGTAAAACACTTGGCGGACAAGCAAATTAAGTGTATATTTGTACTCCATTTAGCGTGATCGAGTAACCAAGTTTGTAAATTGATTGAAATAGATTGAATATGGTAGACAAGTAAAATGACATCGGAGAAGTCGCAGCTTAAGTTTGCGAAATCGGAAAGAACGGGAGAGCTTATTGGCTTTGTTTCCCGTCACTCAAAAACTCGTCAATTGAAAGGAGTCAGGGAAGACTCAAGATATGGCAAACAGATATGTGTCCTGGCGGAGGACCTTAAAGGCACAGTCGAGCCAAATGTTCTCTATTCGGTTGAATTGAAGCCTATGCACAAGGCGAAGGGGTATGTGGTTGTTGCCGCCACACCTGTACAGTTTCCTGCGACAGTAGAGACCATAATCGTTCCCAAAACGCTGTACAAGGTTACAGTGTCATTCGGCAACAAGACCATCTATCTCGACCCGAAGGACGGCAAAAGTGCAATGAGCCGAACACTCGATGGAGTGCTCCCTGTCCTCAAAGAACGCAAGGACATCGAGAACCACGAGGAAGTGATAGCCGACTTCATTAAGCAGGCTCAGGAGTTGATACGCCGATTCGAGCAGGACGGATATATCTACACCGGCAAGCGTTACATAGGAGGTGGTCACAAATGAAGCGCCCAACAGTAGGAATAGCCACTGACGGCGCACATTCCACGAAGGAGAGGTTGACACGCTACAGAGCGGTTGACCTCTCTTCTGGGTTGGAACTCTTCAACCATTCCATAGGCAACAAGACAAATAACATAGGAGAGTTTCTCGCCATTGTAGAGGCTGTCAAATATATCCTCAGACACCCCGAAGCACCTCGCATTATCTACTCGGATAGTATAACCGCAATCACTTGGTATCGTAATAAGCAAACTGCGTCATCTCGACGCTGTGAGCAGCTGCAATTAGCGGAAATATTCCTCAAAGTTATGGCGGCTAAAATAGACGATATTCAGGTACTACATTGGGATAATCGTGAGTGGGGCGAGACACCTGCAGACTTCGGAAATAAGTAATCTCTTAATATATAAATAAGGTATGGCGAAACTAAAATCAAAGACACAATGCCTTGTTGAACTCAAAGAGGAAGATTACCTTATGCTCTTAGAGAACACAATAAAGATGGAGGCGTTGAAAATAGCCGGTATCGAGAAGATGGCAATATACAAAGCGATGGAGCATATACTCCAACATCAACATATTGATTTACTCATCAAGCCTGTTTCGAGGCGATATTGTTAGTTTTTTGAGGTGATTATTATACACCCGAAACCATAGTGCTAATCAATATAAACTAATGATAATTAATAAGATAAAAAGAGGCGTATGTACGGATTTATGTTTACCGCGCATACGCCACTTTTCTCTGTATATTTGGCTAAGCCAAAAATACTTACATATCAGCGTTTTGATTCAAAAGATTTATATATCTTTGTCATCGCAATTAGTTAGCTATCAACGAACTCCATGTAGCCTTCTATGTATGGATTATGGATTTCCAGCAAAACTAACACTGATATTCAATCAGTTAAAATAAAAAGGTTTGTGCCTGCGGGACACTCCCCTTTTCTTTATAATTTCTCAATATCTTCACAGGCCAATCCTGTTAGTTCTGCAATGTCTTGGATAGGAAGGCCCTTTCTTTTCATTCCTAAAGCCATTCTTTGAAGCGCCATTTGTTCTCCTTCCGCTATTCCTTCTGCACGGCCTTCTGCTATTCCTTCTGCACGGCCTTCCGCTATTCCTTCCAAACGGCCTTCACCACGCGCTGTGACAATATTGTCACGCAGAATCACCACATTATCCAAATGCTTGTAATAAGCAGCTAGCTCCGCCTTGCTCATTCTGTCCAACTTCAAGCGTTCGCGAGCTTCGGGCAAACCAGGAGCATTGGCATCTTCCGGTATTTCACCCGTGTTCAAGAAATAGATCCATTGTTCCAAAGGCACCTTAGACCATCGATTGAAATCGTTTACCTTCAGAATATAGTATTCCGGGTAAAGGTCACTGACTACACTGACATTAAATTTCTGTTGTTGAAACGGAGAAAGAGACAACAGTTCTCCATTGTGTATACCTCGGAACTCTGTCTTACCATGATAAACCACATCCGTGCCATTACCCAGATTAAAATATACGATATTGACACTATAAATCTTGCGGATATCCTCGTAACCTTCACCACGATTGATGTACTCGGTCACCAACTTTGAAGTTCCAAACAACATCCGTTGAAAATAAGCATACTCATTATTGTTTTGGACTTCAATCAGAATCAAATCGCCTTTGGAATTTTCTGCCAGAATATCTACCCGATTATACTTGTCGAATTCATCTTCTTGATTACTCTCACTTTCCAACAAGCGCTTGATGACTATCTTCTCGTTCAGAAGAGTGGTCAGCAATCCCTCCAAGACTGCATAGTTAGCCTTATTACGAAGCAAGCGCTTCATAGCCCAATCGAACCGGATGTAACTGTTCTTCATTATTCACTCCTTTCTTGTTATTTGTATTGTTTAATTTATTATGAATTTATACCATTTGACAAAGTAACAAAAAAAATTTGAGATTTCCTACCACATTGCCGACAAAAAAGGGGAGCATCACTCACTGACACTCCCCTTTCCAACCTTTATTAAACGTCCTATATAAAAAAAGCATGGTAACTAAATACCATGCTTCTATTTTCCGTTCCGCTATGCCAGCTATACGCCGAGACAGGACGTGAGACCGAAAGTGGTTGCTACAGCAGTCAGAATGGTGATGACGATGTTCAGGATTTTTCCCCAGAGTGATTTGTTTTCCATAGTCTATTTAAGTTATGATTTATGAGTTATGAGTTATGAGTTATAAGTTATGAGTTATAAGTTATGAGTTTATTTTGAGTTTTGAGTCCTAAGTTATGAGTTATGAGTGAACCATCCGGATGGCAACTCAGAACTCATAACTCAGAACTCATAACTCTTTTACGCCGCTTCTTCCTCACCCTCTCCCGGCTTGCTCAAATCGACGGTGGTTTCACCCTTCTTCTGAGCACGGAGCAAGGCAGCCTGAGCGGAACGGGATGCAACCAATCGGAATTCCAAGCCTTGGAAGATACCCTTCAAATCCTCACCGGGGACGTACTGAATGGCAACACCGGTGATATTGTCCGAAGTGAAATCCTCCGCGGTAATGGCGCCCTTACTGTTGATTTGCAAACGGAACTTACCGAGTTCTCCGAAGTCCACCTGCTTACCTGCTTTCAATGCGGAGAGCATCGATTCGGTAGTGGCGATGAGGACGGCATACACATCCGCCGCATGGACGGTTGACTTACTGGCGACCTCCTTGGAGAGTTCCTTCAAGGACATTTCTCCGTTGATTTGGGCTTTGGCGTAGGCCTTGTGAGGGTCGTTCTTCTCACGAGGATTGGGCAACATGGCGATACTGTAATTGAGTGGCATAGGCTTTTTGATTTATGATGTTTGATGTATGATGTATGATGTTTTGTGGGTGGTTTCGAAATCACTCTGCAAAGATAATACATCGCTTGGGCGCAATGTCCGTATTTGTCCGTTTTGTCCGTTTATGTCCGTTTTTGTCCGAATAAAAGTGAAAAAGATTAGTATTCACTTGCTTTTGAAGTCAATAATTCGTATCTTTGTATATCTCGATTATGTAGTACATAATGCTTAATCAATCGATGCCCATCGAGACATGAATCGTCCTCCTTCGAGACATCAAACATCATACATCATAAATCATACATCAAAATGTTTATTCCAAGAATTTATGGCAAGGCCGAGCTGGCTTTGCTTTATCAGCCATTGAGCAAACCCGAAACCGCATGGAAGACCC
This sequence comes from Bacteroides sp., assembly GCA_017466635.1. Lineage (GTDB taxonomy): Bacteria > Bacteroidota > Bacteroidia > Bacteroidales > Bacteroidaceae > Phocaeicola. The sequence continues at coordinate 13,001 of JAFTTU010000037.1, read as the reverse complement.
TTTACCGTTGGATAAACCGTTGTCCGATGCTAGTAGAAGAATTGAAAGCCATGAACTACAATCCGAAACGTCGCACATTCTTGAAGCCGGAAGTGGAGGCGATTGTGAAGCATTTAGGTACGCCGTGATAAGTTATGAGTTTTGAGTTATGAGTTATAAGTTGCCATCCGGACGGTCACTCATAACTCATAACTTAGAACTCATAACTGCTTAAACATGCCTGCGAGAGCGCTTACACACCCCATCGTAAGCACTCAGAAAACTCATAACTCATAACTCATAACTCCCATAACTCCCATAACAAATAACAGATAACAGTTATTTCATTTTGACTAAAACATACAATCAAATTTTTATAATTATATATATATATAATTATACTCTATTTTTCGGGTGTAATCATGCAGCATCAGAACTTTAAAATAACTGTTATTTGTTAACTGTTATTCGGTTCTGTTGTTCGGCGATGTTGTATAACATGACAAAATAATGACATGTTTTTATATCAGCCAACAGATGCTTTATATACCTTTGCAAAAAGAGAACTCATCGAAAAACATATAATCCACCGAGTTGTTATGACTAGACAGAACACCATCAGAATAGTGGGGCTACACTATGCCACCAACCCTACATACCGCCATCAGATGGGCATCGTGCCCGAAATGGAACAGCGCACCGTCGATGCGCTCCGCAAACTGGAGCAGAAACGGCCTACGGTGATGCTCATGCATGAGCGCGACAATCCTTGGGACCCGCATGCCGTGATGGCACGTGCCGCAGGACACCACATCGGATATGTGGAACGGGCAGACCAAGGATGCATCTACAACTTGCTGAAAAAGAGCAAGAAAGGATTCCTCATGGCTACCATCGAAGAGGTGGAGGTAGAGGAACGGGGAAAGGTGTACCTCTCCTTGAAGGACGGAGCGGTGGCGGACAGCACCGATGCCGCATGGGTGGAATGTGACTGGACCGACTGGCCTTCCGACCGACCGCTGCTGCCGCCCAAGGAGGTATGGCTGGCAAGAAGAGAAGCCGAGCAGATGATAAACGAAGTGCTGTGGCCGTGCGACGACCCTCAGACGGCCGACGAACTGGAATACTACCTGGACGTGTGGATGGAAAACAGCCTTTACGACATCAGCGGCGAGACATTCAGCACGTGCAGCCGCTACATCGGACGCTTCGGCTCGCACCCCGACCCCCGCATGCAGGGATGGGCGAAGAAACTGGAGAAATACCGCACTGCCTTCTACGGCGCCAAGCGCGATGCCTACCGCATGGCGTGGTGGGAGTCGCTCAAGGAATCCGATGCCATGGACCTGCTGTGGCGCAAGTGGCTGTTCCACATCTCCTACCACCAGCGCAAGGGGCTGAAGGAGATAGACGACTATCTGCGCCGATTGCCCGACCAGCTGTATTCGCTCATAGGCACCCCCGACGCGCTCTTCAAGGCGCTGTTCTACCGCAACGTGCCGCGACAGACGCTGTGGGGCATCTACAGCGCCCTGCTGCTCCGCATCCGTACCTGCCGCGAGCTGATGATTGACATGCGCCCCTTGCCCGAGGATTCGTGCGAGTATGGCGAATGGGGGACAGCCGATGCCGACAGTGCGGTGTCCCTCCCTGCCGAGCTCTGCTCCGCAAAGGCCGGCGTGCTCCACGACAAGCTGATGGATGCCGGAATGCTGGACGAGGACTGGCAACCGGTGGGGCTTTCGAATGCTGAGAAAGGTCTGTTGGTATCGTATGTGTCCGACAGGCTCGGCCTGAGCAACCAGTGGAAAGTGTTCGCTTCCCTTTGGGGGATGAAGGGCGAAACCCTGCGCCGTTCCTACAACAAAGCGCTGGATCAGAGCAAGTCGTTATTGTTCCAAGACAAACTGAAAATTTTATTGAACTGATAATAAGCGTATTGTCACAACCCGTGCCTACCACGCGTGCCTGGCACGTGGCAGGTAAGTGAGGAAATCACACCCTACCTTTGCTCCCGTAATCACAACGAAAGTGGTTGCGGGAGCTTCTTTTTTTATGCCTCCCTTCGTTCTTTGACATGATGATACAATCTTTAGAGAATTAAAAATCAAAAATTCACTCCCATCATGTCATTCAGAACGTAGCGAAGCGGAGTGAAGAATCTCGGTAGCATACACTAGTATATATCCACGTGGATGCTACCGAGATCCTTCGCTTCGCTCTGGATGACAATAGGTGTATATCAATCAATTTTTTTAAACTTTTTAAAACTTACATATCATGAATGAAATTACAATTTTTCAAAACCAAGAATTCGGTGCAATACGCACCTGTGTAATGAACGGTGAAACTTACTTTGTAGGCTTGGATGTAGCGATTGCGTTGGGATATGCCAAACCACGAAATGCAATTGCTCTACATGTAGATGAGGATGACGCCCTGAAACAGGGCCTCACCGATTCTTTGGGAAGAAGCCAGCAAGCTATCTTCATCAACGAAAGCGGACTCTACTCCCTCATCCTCTCCTCCAAGCTCGAAGGTGCCAAGAGATTCAAGCGATGGGTCACATCGGAAGTACTTCCGTCCATCCGCAAGCAAGGCGGATACATGAACGCCCGTCAAGGCGAGACCGATACCGAAATCATGCAACGTGCCATCAAGATTGTGCAGACCACCATCGAGAAGCGCGACAAGCAGATTGCAGCCCTGAAGCCGCGTGCCGCATACGCCGATGAGGTGCTCGACAGCATTTCGTGCATCACCACCACCCAGCTTGCCAAGGAACTCAGCATGAGCACCCAAGAGCTGAACCGCCGACTTTGTGAAATGCGCATCCAGTATTGGCAAAGCGGTCAGTACATGCTCTATGCCGGCTATGCCCGACAGGGTTTCGCCAAGAGCCGCACGCACAAGCGTACCTTGAAGCATGGCATCGTCATGACGGAGATGTACCTGGTGTGGACGGAACGCGGACGCGATTTCGTGCATCAGCTGTTTGACAAGAAATTAGCAAACTAAGCTTCGTTCCGTTCTGAATGACAGATAGTGTCAGTAACTCATAACTCATAACTCATAACTCATAACTCAAAAAATGTTCGGAATAGCAAACAATGTAAAATCAGAGGTTCGGGAATGTACGCCCGAACTTCTGAACCAAGCACTTGATTCACCCAAAGTGGCGAAGACGAGTGCAGAGATAGAAGATGCCTTGGAAGCCTTCCGCCGTGGAGAGCTTACCCAAGACGAGTTTGAAACCATCAAATCTGCCTTGAAGAAGCAGTTGCCCATCCTTACGCTTCATGCCCTCTTCAAGAACGGACGCCGCAAGAACGAGGATGCCATACCCAGCGGCCTTTCGATATACGACCTTGACCACATCCCGAACCCGCGGGCGAAGTGGGCGGAGATAGAGGCACGTAAGGAAGAATTGGGTGTCTTGTTGGCACACATTACCCCTTCTACAGAGGGTCTTCGCCTTGCCTTTATCGTGCCACAAGGGATGGATTTGGCGCAGGCGCAGGCATGGATGGCCCGTCAGCTGGGCGATGACAAGTACGATGCTTGTGTGAAGGATTATGCGCGCTGTTCTTTCCTTGTGCCGAGGGAGTATGTGCTTTACATGAATGAAGAGAAATTGTTTGCACCCACTATCCCCCTTGTGAAGGGGGTTGGGGGATGTTCCATAGGACAAGGTGAAGAATCCACAGAGCCAACGCCCGCTACATCCCCCTTGCCCCCTTCCGAAGGGGGAGGTGAAAACAATCATGGAGTCCATGATGCATTTCCCACCTCTTACGAGGACATCCCCTATGAAAACATCGTAGAAACCCTCGAAGAACAAATGGGAGGCCAACCCGAACACGGAAGCAGGAACAATTTCATCTTCTCGATGGCGTGTCATTTGAGATATGTCTGCAACGACGATGCCCATTGGATTTCGCAACTCCTGCCCACCTATGGCGAAGCCCGTGAGAAGTGGCTGGCAAGCATCAGGAGCGCTTGCAACCGGAATCAAACGAAAACCATGCCACGCATCATGAAGCGCACGCTCGCCATTTGTAGGGAAAGGATGGAAGCCGAGGAACAAGCAGCAGACCCGCAAGGTCCTCCACCGATGCCCGTCCGCCTTCCGCCGCTCATCAAGCTATTGGTGTCAAAAACCCCGAAGATTTATCGCCCTGCGGTAGCTCATGCGGTGTTCCCAGCACTGGCGGCTCATCTGTGGAAAACCACCTTCCGATACATCGACAATGTAGAGCATGAAGCCACCCTAATGAACGTGTTGATGGCCGGGACAGGAGCCGGTAAGAATTGTATTTCCGACCCGATTAATCACATCCTGAAAGACATCCGTCAACGGGATAGAGAAAACCTCCAACGCGAGAAGGAATGGAAGAAGGAAATGCAGACGAAGGGAGCCAACAAGGACAAGCGCCAACGTCCTGAAGGACTTGTGATTCAAGAAATTGACCCCGATATGACGAACGCCGCATTCGTTCAACGATTGGCCGATGCCGAGGAACGTTTCTTGTACGCAAGAATGAACGAAATCGACCAATTCGATGCGCTGAAGACCTCGGCTCGTAGCAAGGCTCATTTCCAAATCATGTGTCTAGCTTTCGACCCGGGGAATGTGTATGGTCAGACTCGTGTAGGCACGGGTTCGGTGAGCGAGCGAGTATGTATCCGTTTCAATTGGAATGCCTCGACCACCATCCACAAAGGCCAGTCGTACTTCCGTTCAGTCCTGACCGATGGCCCGATTTCGAGAATCAACTTCTGTACCATTCCCGAACAGCCCATCGGCTCGGATATGCCCGTCTATGGCACGTACGATGCGGAGTTCGACGAAGAACTACGTCCGTACATCGAACGCCTGAACAAGGCTCGTGGCTTGGTGGAGTGTCGGGGTGCAAAGCTTCTCGCCAAGAAGCTGAAGGAAGAGAATGCGGAGTTCGCCAGACTTTCCCAAAGCCGAGTGTACGAGAACCTCAGCTTCCGGGCCAATGTGATTGCCTTCCTGAAAGCGATGGTGCTGTTCGTGGCGCAAGGCGGTGTGTGGGACAAGGTGACCGAAGAGTTCATCCGTTGGTCTCTGAAGTACGACATGTATTGCAAGATGCACTTCTTCGGGGATGAAATCGAAGGAATCGAGAATGCGGGAATGCGTGTCAAGAAGCGCGGTCCACAAAACCTGCTCGACCTCCTTCCGGACACCTTCACCCGTGACGATGCCCAACAGATGCGTCGCCGACAAGGCATCACGGGAGGCAACCTCACATCGATGCTGGGGATGTGGCGCAAGCGGGGGTACATCGAAGCCCATGGCCCTGAGGTCGCTCCGAACGAAGCGGGCAAGCAGCAGTTTGTCAAGACCAGGAATTATTTAAGAAAATAGTTATGAGTTATGAGTTATAAGTTATGAGTTATGAGTTCCATCCGGATGGTGACTTATTTAATCCCCCTTGCGAAGGGGGGCAGGGGGATGTCCCGTTAGTTTGGGGTTATCGGCTATCGCATGTAAAAGTCTCTCTTGTCCTATGGAACATCCCCCGTTCCCCCTTCACAAGGGGGATTGAGATAGATAACTTATAACTCAAAACTCTAATAACAAATAACAAATAACAAATAACAGAAACTCATAACTCATAACTCTAAAAACTCATACCTCATAACTCAAAACTCATAACTCTAAAAACTCATAACTCTAAAAACTCATAACTCTAAAAAATGCGCGGACTAAGAAACAATAACCCACTGAACATCCGTCGCTCTGCCACCCGTTGGCAGGGCGCACGGGAGAAACAAACCGACAAATCGTTTGTTCAATTCGAATCGATGGCATACGGCTATCGGGCAGCATGGAAGATTCTGCAAAGTTACTACGAACGCTTCTGCACGGCAGGAAAGCCGTTCACGGTGCGAAACATCATCAGCCGATGGGCACCACCCACGGAAAATGATACCGAAGCCTACATCATCAATGTACTGAAACTAGGCAGCTTGGGAGGGAAAGAAAAGCTGCTGCCCCCCTCGAACGCATCGGGCTACGGAAGGCTCAGCAGGCTCGTCAGCGCCATGACCGTCGTGGAGTGCGGCATCCCCTTCCATCAAGTAGACCAGGAAGCCATCGCCCAAGGCTATCTGCTTGCCTTCCCGAAAAACAAGGAAAAGTTGGAGGAGTGGCTGAATGGGGAGGACGAGTATGCGGATTGGTAACCCGTTTTGCGGTCGAAATTTTCGGCCGCAAACTGATTATTTATTTGATACTTTCATGAAGCGTTTTCGAGACTCTATTTAGTGAGCAATCATAAGTGTATCAAAATAAAGCTCAAAAAAAGAAACAACTTATCAACTAAATGCTTATATTTGCGAGTAATAAAAACATCTCGAATTATGTGTACCATTACATTAGAATATAACAGAAACAATGCTTTGGCTCGGCGTAAACTCGCCCGTCTTCTAGCTACAGGATTGTTCCGTCAAATAGACGAGAAAACAGACAGCCCCACCCCTGAGCAATTAAAGGCTCACCGCGAATTAAGAGATGCTGTACTTGAGAACTCGAAAAGAAACATGTCACATTTCATAGCACGCTATCTATGAAGTATCATCAAAAAGATATTGTTGAAGTCAACTTCCTGTTTCCGGACGGTACATTCAAACCCCATCCGGCTATTATTGTCTCCAACGACCAATTACAAGAAAACGAAGACGGGATGTTATACCTTGTATTAATAACATCGAACGATACCCTATCCATGCAGTATTCCTATCCCTTGACCGACGATATGGTTATAGGAAACTGCTTTTCAAAGCCTAGTCTTGTCAAATGTCAAATTATCTCCGGTTATATGGAGCGAGATGTCAATCGACGACTAGGCACTGTCAAGCAACCTTATTTCGACGAAATAGTCGACAAGATTATCGAATCTATATTCTAAAGCGAAGAAGTACTCTTACTTCTTCGCCAATTCTTCCAATGTCTTGCCTTCGAAACGACAAATGGCATTCTTGTAATGTTCCGGTATCGGAGTAGGCTCCTTGCTCAGAAGGTCGTACATCACCAAGGTAGTACGGCATTCGCACTTCACTTCGCCCGTACCCTTCACCACCGCACGTTGCAACAAGGTGAAACTCTTGTTGCCCAACTGTATTGTGGCCGTCTCAATCTCAATACCGTCCGAGAAGAAGACCGGCATCAGGAAATTGGCATTGATGTTTGCCACCACCACGACTACATCTCCCCATTCCGACATGCCAAGGACATCCTGAAAATAAGTAGTCTTAGCCAAATCATAGAGCGAGAAGTACACCGAATTGTTCACATGCCCAAACTGGTCGACGTCGCTGAAACGTATCTGGGCAGGCATAAAATGATTGAATTTAATTTCTTCCTCCATATCGCTAAATCTAATTTGATGCAAAATTAATACTTATTCCTAATAATATGGTTCGAAATAAGAGGAATTTCTTACTTTTGCATCGTTTTATATTTGAAAGAAAAATTTAGAGAGAATATATGGAAAAGAAAAAATTCACACCAGCCACTCTTTGTGTACAAGGAGGCTGGCAACCGACCAAGGGTGAACCTCGCGTGCTCCCTATCTATCAGAGTACAACCTTCAAATACGATACCAGCGAACAGATGGCCCGTCTCTTCGACCTGGAAGACAGCGGTTATTTCTATACCCGCTTGCAAAACCCGACCAACGATGCCGTAGCAGCCAAGATTGCAGCCCTCGAAGGCGGTGTAGGCGCCATGCTTACTTCATCCGGCCAGGCAGCCAACTTCTATGCGATTTTCAACATCTGCCAAGCAGGAGACCACTTTGTCTGTGCATCGACCATCTACGGCGGTACATTCAACCTCTTTGCCGTAACCATGAAGAAGCTAGGTATCGAATGTACCTTCGTGGACATCAACGCATCGGAAGAAGAACTTCAGAAGGCTTTCCAACCGAACACCAAGGCTCTTTTCGGCGAAACCATCTCCAACCCGAGCATCGACGTGCTGGATATCGAGAAGTTTGCCCGTGTAGCTCACAAGAACGGAGTACCTTTGATTGTAGACAATACCTTTGCTACACCTATCAATTGCCGCCCATTTGAATGGGGTGCCGACATCGTGACTCATTCTACTACCAAGTACATGGACGGTCATGCGACAGCGGTTGGCGGTGTGATTGTGGACAGCGGTAACTTCGATTGGGATGCTCACGCCGACAAGTTCCCGGGCTTGACTACTCCGGACGAATCGTATCATGGTTTGACTTATACCAAGGCATTCGGCAAAATGGCCTATATGACCAAGGCTACTGCCCAACTGATGAGAGACCTCGGTTCCATCCAGTCTCCGCAAAACGCATTCTTGTTGAACCTCGGTTTGGAAACTTTGCACCTTCGTATGCCTCGCCATTGCGAGAACGCCCAGAAAGTAGCCGAATGGTTGGAAGCTAATCCACAAGTTGCCTGGGTGAACTATTGCGGTTTGAAAAGCAGCAAGTATTATGAATTGACTCAGAAATACATGCCGAACGGTTCTTGTGGTGTCATCGCCTTCGGATTGAAGGGTAGCCGCGAAGAAGCCATCAAGTTCATGGATAGCTTGAAGTTGGCTTGCATCGTGACTCATGTGGCAGATGCCCGCACTTGTGTGCTTCATCCTGCTAGCCATACTCACCGCCAGCTCACCGACGAACAATTGATAGAAGCCGGTGTAGCTCCGGACTTGATTCGTCTGTCGGTAGGCATCGAGGATGTGAACGATATCATCGCCGACTTGCAACAGGCGATGGAGTATATAAAGTAAATTTATTTTAGGCACGGATTACGTGCCTAAAGAAAAAGCGTTATGGACAAAAAAGTAATCATCATCGGAGCGACCTCCGGCATTGGAAGAGAAGTAGCACTTATCTACATTGCCAAGGGCTGGAAGGTCGGTGTAGCCGGACGAAGGGAAGCCGAACTGGAATCACTTCGTTCGGAAGCCCCATCACAGGTTTCTGCACAAGTGCTGGACGTGACACAAGCCGATGCACCCGAAAAGCTTCAAGCCTTGATTGAACAAGTGGGAGGCATGGATGTGTTCCTATTAAGTTCCGGCATCGGCAAGCAGAACTATGCCCTGAAGGCGGACATCGAACTGGCCACCGCTGCCACGAATGTAGAAGGATTTATCCGCATGACCAATGCGGCCTATCATTACTTCGAGCAGCAAGGACATGGACATTTGGCGGTCATCAGCTCCATTGCCGGCACTAAGGGACTGGGAGCTGCAGCAGCTTATTCCGCCACCAAGGGTTTTCAGAATATCTATCTGGATGCCCTTGACCAATTGGCACGGATGCAGAAGTTGAACATTCGGTTTACCGACATCCGACCGGGGTTTGTTGCAACTCCATTGCTGAAAGATGATAGCTATCCGATGCTGATGCAAGCTCCGATAGTGGCTTTGGACATCGTGGATGCCATCGAACGGAAAAAACGGGTAGCCATTATCGACTGGAAGTATCGCCTCTTGGTATTCTTCTGGCGATTGATTCCAAGATGGATATGGTTGCGTTTACCGGTGAGAAATTAACTATTAGATAGATATATGAAAAAGATTGCAGGTTTATTCATCAGCGCATTACTCTTGTTGAGCAGTTGCGGAAGTGTGCCCGTTACCGGCAGAAAGCAAGTTCTATTGGTTTCCGACTCAGAAGTACTGACTTCCAGTCTGACCCAGTATTCGGAATACATGAAATCGGCTCCGGTTTCTACAGATGCCAAGGGGAAAGCCATGGTGACTCGTGTAGGAAAGAAGATAGCTGCTGCAACCGAAGCCTATCTGAGAGCCAATGGTCTGGCTAGCGAAGTGCAGAACTTTGCTTGGGAATTCAATTTGGTGAAGGACAACCAAGTGAATGCCTTTTGTATGCCGGGTGGAAAGATTGTGGTATATGATGGTTTGCTGAAGCTTTGTTCATCCGACGACGAATTGGCGGTAGTGGTAGGTCACGAAGTGGCTCATGCTGTGGCCAAGCATAGCAACGAACGCATCAGCCAACAATTGCTGACCCAATACGGTGCACAGATTCTGGGCAAGGCATTGAGCGAGAAATCGGAAAGTATCCAAAAGATAGGTAATACGGTGTATGGTCTCGGTGCCCAATATGGCGTAACCCTCCCCTTCTCCCGAAAGCATGAATCGGAAGCCGACTACATGGGTTTGATTTTCATGACGATGGCTGGATATAACCCTAGTACCGCTATTACTTTCTGGCAAAAGATGTCAGCCAGTGGAGGTGCATCAGTTCCGGAGTTCATGAGTACACACCCGAGCGATGCTACCCGAATCAGTGATATCAAGAAGTACTTGCCGGAATTGGAGAAGTATAAGAAATAAAAAGGAGATGGTATGTCATAATATAAATTAGGCACGGATTTCACGGATTTCACGGATAAGATAAATGTAAACACACACTAAAAACCGTGTTAATCCGTGTAATCCGTGCCTAAAAATAAGAAGGCATTCATTCTAAAGTACCCGCTCTTGTTTATTTATACCTCTTAGCCGTAGGAAGCGAAAATTCATGAGCCTCACTCACGGCACCATTACTTTCTGTCGTATACACCCTGAAGACCGCCTCACCTGTTTTCAATCGCTTACCACCAGCAATCGTAGCCGTATATCGGACTCTATCACCTTGAGGCAAGTACGAAATCTGTGCAGACGGAGAAATGGCCAAATGCTTCATCTCTGTCACTTCCTCGATGACAGGTGTAATGTTATAAGCAGAGACATCTCCATCGTTCACAATATCGAAAACCAACTTGCAGTTCTCTTCTGCATCTATCGTATGATTGCGATTGTCATCGATAAAACGGATGTTGGTAATCCGAAGTCCCGAAGGTGCATAATAGGATTCCGAAGGGATGCGTTCCGGATATCTTTCCTCCACCACCACCTTTTCCTGACGAGGCGTAGTTACTGCATTGCCAATGGCAGCTCCCGCCACCGTTCCTACCAACGCCCCGAACTGGGAACCATGATATCCACCGGCTCTATCGCCAACAATAGAACCTAACACACCACCAATGGAAGCTCCAGCCGAAACAGCCGCAGGGCTACCTTGCATGGAAGTCGTATAACAGGAGGTCAGCGAAACCGCCAACGCCAACAAACAGATTATCTTCTTCATCATCGATTTATCTATGATTTATATACCGCAAAAGTAGACTTTTCGAAGAGTCTTTCCACATTGACTCCGTTAAAAAGTCTTTCAGTCGGAAGAATAGACCATAAAAAATGGGGCTAGTCATCAACGACTAACCCCATCCCAACAATTTATCACATTAACGTTTTAAAATAAGGGGACGACTCTTCACAGAAAGCCCCCTTTGTCATAACATAAAGAGTCACAGAAAATCAATGTTTATTTATTTCAAGATAGTTCAGGAATGCCTTAGCATCGGCATCCGTATAATAGTAAATGTCCGAAATCGGCTCGTAAGTATATGGAACAAAACGGAACAACTGGACGGCAGCAAACTGACCATCCTTGGAAACCATGTAGTCCAATCGTCCGTTTCCACTAGACTTGAAAGTCATTTGTGGTGACAGATCAAAGTTCTTCATTGCCATAATTCGCTGAAGGGAATCAAGGTCATCTATATCCAAATAACAAGAACCTTCGTGTACAACACTACATGTTGGAGTATACACCATCTCGGAACTTTTCCAGAATAAACGGTATAAAGAAAGCAATGTCAGAATGGTACCCATAGTGAGAAGCATCATACTGACCGTGGAAGACTTCTGGCCATGCTCCAATGAAAAATAGATGGATATCACACCTAACAAAGCGATAGCAATGGAAAGGATGACAGATTTAGAACTAGTATGCTTAGCAATGTGCGGATGCTCGGTAGTGAACAAAGTGGTTCCTACCAAATTGGATTGATACATAATAAAAATATTCTTTTGGTTTACAATAGGATACAACAATCTTGCCATTATCAAGATAACAGCTTACTAACACAAAAGAATACCACTAAATAAGGATACGCCGCATACCAAAGATATAATGTTCGGAAGAAACTTCCCAACTGAGGTAAGGCAAGGTAGTAAATAAATGATTATTAGAAGAATACAAAGCCTCTATATAGAATCTACAAGCTTTGGATAACTGGCTTTTGTCCAAAAGTGTATGGTGCAAGACCAACGTACGTTGGTTGCGATGAACCAGACGTAACTGTCTGGCCATGGAATGAGCATCTTCAAACGCAGTAGCTCTTTCATCTTCAGAGGTAACTGGCGATATCAAACCTGGAGAGTCTTGACAGTAATCAGGCAAATCATTAGTCAAAAGAACAGATTCTACCGTTCCCTTTTCCTCTGATAGGGAATCACCGTCCACAGCACTTGTACAAAACAAGAAAGCGAACAGAAAGGATATAAACAATAGAAAATTCTTCATAACTAATAATGTATATACAAAGATAATGGATTTTATTGACCTATCACCTAATACTACATAAATTAACAAACTTAAACTGGAAATAGTTTATAGAGACAAAAAAAGGCTGCAACACTTGGTCACAGCCTTTAAATATATAGTTTGGTACAGATTATTCAGCCTTAGGAGCTTCTTCTGCAGGTGCTTCAGCAGCATTCTTCTTAGAACGACGAGTACGTGTCTTCTTAGGAGCAGCTGTCTTAGCCATGTTTTCATCATAGTCTACCAATTCGATGAAACACATTTCAGCGTTGTCACCCAAACGATGGCCAGTCTTGATGATACGAGTATAACCACCCGGACGGTCAGCAACCTTAACAGAGATTTCTTTGAACAATTCTGTTACAGCGAATTTGTCTTGCAAGTTGCTAAATACAACACGACGAGAATTTGTAGTGTCTTCTTTAGACTTAGTGATCAAAGGCTCAACGAATTTCTTCAAAGCTTTAGCCTTAGCAACAGTCGTAGTGATTCTTTTGTGCTTGATCAAAGAACATGCCATGTTAGCCAACATTGCAT
>JAFTTU010000036.1 GCA_017466635.1 Bacteroides sp. | reverse complement strand
TCAAGTCACAAAGGTTACCGGTGTGGTAGTCGATGCTGACACTGAAGAGCCTATTATCGGTGCATCTGTATTGGTAAAGGGTACAACCATCGGTACCATTACAGACATTGACGGTAAGTATGAAATCAACAACATTCCTGCTACAGGAAAGTCTTTGATGATTTCGTTCGTAGGTATGCGTACTGTGGAAGTGCCTATCACTACTTCTGAACCTCAGAAGATCGTGATGCGTCCGGACGCACAAGTAATTGACGAAGTGGTAGTCGTAGCTTACGGTACTGCCAAGAAGTCTTCTTTCACCGGTTCTGCTTCTACCGTAGGTGCTCAGACCATTGAAAAGCGTGCTATCACCAACGTTACTTCGGCTCTCGAAGGTAACACGACCGGTGTTCAGGTAACTGCTGCAACCGGCCAGCCGGGTGAAGCCGCTTCTATCCGTATCCGTGGTTTCGGTTCTGTCAACGCTTCTTCTGCTCCTCTTTATGTAGTGGATGGTGCTGTCTACAATGGTAATGTAGGTGATATCAACCCTGCCGACATCGAATCGATGACTATCTTGAAGGACGCTGCTTCTACTTCATTGTACGGTTCTTCAGCAGGTAACGGTGTGGTTTTGATTACCACCAAGAAAGGTAAGGGTAACGGTGGTACTAACTTCAATTTGACTATCAACCAAGGTTTCTCTAACCGCGCTTACAAGGACTATGCAACAGTAGGTTTGATGGACTACTATCCTATGCAATGGGAATTAATGAAGAACTCTTACATCACTTCTGGCAAGTCTGCTGCTGAAGCTGCCCAATTGGCTAGTGCACAAATCGGTGACAAGTTGGTTTATAACCCGTTTAAGGGTATCGCAAATGATCAAATCGTGATGACAGACGGTACAATGAACCCATCTGCTAGCATGGACAACCTCAAGTGGGGTGATGACTTGGATTGGGAAGATGCTGCTTTCAGCACTGGTCACCGTCAGGAATACAACCTTAACTATACTACTAAGACAGACAAGAGCGACACTTACGCTTCTGTATCTTACTTGAACGATAAGGGTTACATGATGAAGACCAATTTTGAACGTTATTCTGGCCGTTTGAACTACAACGTTTATCCTGTAAAGTGGTTCAAGACTGGTTTGAACTTGGCCTTGACTCGCGTAGTTTCCGACTATTCTACTTCAACATCAGGTAGTTCAAGCTCATACAACAACTTGACTCGTTTTGTCCGTGGTATAGCTCCTATCTATCCGGTTCATGCCCACAACTTGGAAACCGGTGCTTATGTAGATGCTGCAGGCAACCCGACTACTGATCCTTCTCAGTATATCTATGACTACGATGGTCAACGTATTGCCAATGCAGGTCGTGACGCTTTGGCTGAAACTGAATTCAACCACCGTTACAATGCACGTAACAACCAGAATGCTACTACTTACGTGACATTCATTCCTATCGAAGGTTTGACATTGACAGCAAACTATTCATATAACAACTACGACCTCCGTCGTTCCATTTATGAAAATCCATGGGTAGGTGACGGTACAGCAGGTCCGGGTCGTCAGAGCCAGACTAACAGCCGTACTACTACACAGACTTTGAACCAGTTGATTTCTTATAACAAGGATTTCGGCAAACATACTGTTGACGTAATGTTGGGTCATGAAAACTACTCATATAAGTATGAATACTCTTATGGTCAGAAGTTGGGTGAAATCGTTCATGGTATTTACGAATTTGGCAACTTCGTGTCTATCGCATCAATGGAATCACAGACAGACGAATACAAGAAGGAAGGTTACTTCGCTCGTTTGAACTATGACTACGCTGACAAGTACTATGTATCGGCTTCTTTCCGTCACGACGGTTCTTCACGTTTCCACAAGGACAACCGTTGGGGTGATTTCTGGTCATTCGGTGCTAGCTGGCGTGTGTCTGAAGAAGAATTCATGAAGGATGTAACTTGGGTGAACAGCTTGAAGCTCCGTGCTTCTTATGGTGAAACAGGTAACGACCAGATTTTGGATAGCGATGGTTATAATTCATATTATCCATTCCAAACTTTATATACATTGGGTAAGAACAATGGAACTGAACCTGGTGTATTCTTCTTCGATATCGCTAACTCTGATTTGAAGTGGGAAACTCAAGTTTCTACAGACTTCGGTATCGAATTCAGCTTGTTCGACCGCTTGAACGGTACTGTTGAATACTTCAAGAAGGAATCAAAGGACTTGTTGTTCGACGTATCTCAGCCTGCTTCAGCCGGTGTAACTTCTATCATCCAGAACATCGGTAAGGTAAGTAACTCGGGTGTAGAAATCGATTTGAGCTACGACGTAATCAAGGGCAAGGACTGGAACTTGACTGTAGGTGCCAACGCTACATTCTTGAAGAACAAGATTGAAGAATTGCCGGAAATTATGAAGGAAAACGGCTATATCAGCGGTTCCAAGAAGTGGATGGAAGGCAAGTCTATCTATGAATTCTGGTTGCGTCAATGGGCAGGTGTAGACCCTGCAACAGGTGACGGTCTTTGGATTCCTGATACAGAAAACTATGACAGCAGCAATGCTTCATATGCCAAGACTTTGGTGACAGTGGACGGTCAGACTTATACCAACTCTTATACTTATGCCAAGTATGACTGGAGCGGTACTTCTACTCCGGATGTATTCGGTGGTTTCAACTTCCGTTTGGGTTACAAGAACATTGACTTGGCTGCAACCTTCTCTTACCAGTTGGGTGGCAAGTTGATTGACGCTGCTTATTCAAGCACCATGAGTGGTTCTGAATACGGTTACTCTATGAACGAGGATTTGAAGAAGGCATGGAAGAACCCGGGTGACATCACAGACGTTCCACGTTTGGACAACAACGCAACTCATAACACCAATATCGGTCAGACTTACTCAACACGCTTCTTGACTAGCTCAGACTACTTGAACTTGCGTTCTGTATCATTGGGCTATAGTTTCCCTAAGAGCTTGTTGAACAAGATTATGTTGAAGAATGCCCGTTTGAACTTGACTTGCGAAAACGTATTCATGATCAAGGCTCGTCAAGGTTTGAACCCTATGTCTAACTTCGGTGGTTATACTTACAACGAATACATGCCAGCCCGTACATTTACAATCGGCTTAAATGTAGGATTCTAATTTAAAGAAAGGAAAAGAAAAATGAAAAGTTTAAAATATATCACAATGGGGATGGCAGTGGCAGGTGTCATGTCACTCTCTAGCTGTGCAAGCGATTATTTGGACACCGCTCCGACAGATAAAATCGGTGACGTAGAAGTAGTGCAGACAGTGAATAATCTTTATGCAGCTTTGAACGGTATCCACAAAGAAATGGTATCTCAGGAATCAGGCCGTCAGGCTATGGGTGGTGAACCTGGTTTCATGATGATGCGCGATTGCGAAGGTGACGACATGACTTGGTTGACCAACACATGGATGAAGGCAAGTTGGTTAGGTTGGCAAGCAAACATGAATGCCACTTCTTCGGATAACTATCATATTTGGCGTATTCACTATCAATGGATTTTGAATGCCAACAAGATTCTGGAAGGTTTGGAAACCGTGCCTGTAGCAACAGGTGAAGAACAATTGTATAAGCAGGTGAAGGGTGAGGCTCTTTGTATTCGTGCATTCGCACACTTTGACTTGGTTCAATTGTATGCAGGCCGTTATAAACAAGGCGGTGGCAATTCTCAGCTGGGTATTCCTTACCGTGAAACATCAGAAGTAACAGAAATGGCTCGTCATACAGTGGAAGAAGTATATGCAAAAATCAATGCAGACTTAGACGAAGCATGCACTTTGTTGGTTGGTATAGAAGCAAATGATGTTAACCATTATACAGAAATGGTTGCTTGGGGCTTGAAAGCTCGTGTTGCATTAGCTATGCAAGACTACGCTAATGCAGCTAACTATGCAGAAAAGGCTATTCAATTGGCAGAAGCTGAAGGTAAATCATTGATGACAGGTACTGTTAATGACAAAGGGGAATATTCTGGACCATTGTTCTGTGGTTTTGCAGATATAGCATCGGATACAGACGAAGGTATGTACGTAGCATTGACTCCGGATGACCAGACTGTTTACTTCTACTCATTCTATGCATACATGTCATGGAACTTCTCTTCAACCGCTATCCGTCAAGGTGTAAAGGCTATCAATGCCGATACATACGACACTATGTCTGAAACAGACTTACGTCGTGGATGGTGGGACCCGACAGGAAAGATGGACGTTCCGACTTCAGCATTCAAGAAGACTCCTTACCAGAACCGTAAGTTTACAGCCCGCGCAGTATCCGATGCTGTTGGTAATGTAGCTTTCATGCGTTTGGCTGAAATGTACTTGATTGCAGCAGAAGCTTATGCACGTGCCGGTCAAGATGCTCAGGCACAGGATATCTTCTCTAGATTCCAAGTAACACGTGACCCTGAATACGTAGGCAATGGTAATACAGGTGATGCTTTGGCAGAAGAAATCATGAACAGCCGTCGTGTAGAATTGTGGGGTGAAGGTTTCCGTTTCACAGACTTGAAGCGTTTGAATCTCCCTATCAAGCGTGGTCGTAACTTCGACATTACCTTCTGTACCTTCCTGGAAAAAGAAGCAGGTGCTGATGGTTGGATTTGGGAAATTCCTAAGATTGAAACAGACTATAACCCATTGTGCGAAAAGAACTATTAATCGAATGAGACGTTTAAGAAAGAACATTCTCTCTTAAAAGTATATATAAAATCTCTTTGTTAATGAAAATCTAAGAGGCTAGAGGAACCCACCCGAGAGGGCAGGTTCCTTTAGAAAACAAATCATTTTTCTCATTAGAGAAACTCTTTTTTATTAAAAGAGGACTTAAGGTTGGAGGAACTTAACCCGTGAGGGCAGGAGTTCCTCATTTTTTATTTAGGCTTGCAAACTGTCTTCACCTCTTCCACTGATATTTAGAACTTTGATATTCAGAATCTCCATAGAACTTTCAGACTTCACGGAAGCTTCACCATGTTTCACTCTGAAAAAGAGTATTTTATAAATGATTCACTAGGAATCCTCAGAATTAATTTGTTACTTTGCAGATAGAACATTAAATAACAAAAGGTATGGCAACAATTGCATTAAACAACGAATCTGGATTTTCTTTAGGAAATGTCTATATGAATATGATGCGCCATCTTTCGGACGCAACTAAGCTTGAGATAATTAATTTATTATCTGCATCTATTCTTCATAAAGAAAAGTTGCAGGAAAATAAAGCTATAGAGGAAGATAGAATTGATTTGTATTCGTGTTTTCAGGGAGACTGGGGAAGCAATATGAAGACAGAAGATTATTGTAATGAACTACGACGCGACTTAATACCCGCTAACGCTTGATGAAGCATCGGGCTACACATATAAGAGCATCGGCACATACATATAGGAGTGTGGGCCGATGCTCCTTGAAGCATAATATCGGGAAAAGAATTTTGCTTTCATGATAAAAAATAGTATGTTTGCAGATAACAGACTTTTGGACAATTAATCTTATTGAAACATGAAACATACGAACTTTTTGTTGACAGGTATGGCTGCTATGATGCTTTCTGCTTGTGAACCTTCGGTAAAAGCACCCGAAGCGATTCTTCCGATACCGGAACAGAAGCAGATAGACTGGCAGAAGATGGAAACATACGCTTTTGTGCATTTCGGCTTGAATACATTCAATGACCGTGAGTGGGGATATGGTGACTCCGACCCTGCTACTTTCAACCCCGTGAAGTTGGATTGTGAACAATGGGTGAAGACATTCGTTGCTGCCGGCATGAAGGGAGTTATCTTTACTGCCAAGCATCACGACGGATTCTGCTTGTGGCCAACTCAACTGACAGAATATTGTATCCGTAATACGCCTTACAAGGATGGCCAGGGAGATATCGTAGGTGAACTGGCGGCTGCTTGTAAGAAGTACGGTATCAAGTTTGCCGTTTACCTTTCTCCATGGGACAGACACCAAGCGAACTATGCATCGCCTGAATACGTGGATTATTTCCACAAGCAACTCCGTGAATTGATGACCAACTATGGCGAAGTGTTCGAAGTATGGTTTGATGGAGCCAATGGGGGAGACGGTTGGTATGGCGGTGCCAAGGAATCGCGTACCATAGACCGTAAGCACTATTACAACTATCCGAAGATTTATGAAATGCTGGATGAACTCCAGCCACAAGCCATTGTCTTCTCGGACGGAGGGCCTGGTTGCCGCTGGGTGGGCAATGAAAAGGGTTTTGCAGGAGCTACCAACTGGTCGTTCCTTCGTGCCGGAGAAGTCTTCCCGGGCTATGCCAAGTATCGTGAATTGCAATACGGTCATGCCGATGGAAACCAATGGGTAGCTGCGGAATGTGATGTATCCATCCGTCCGGGATGGTTCTATCATCCGGAAGAAGACGGTCGGGTGAAGACGGTAGACCAATTGACCGACCTTTATTATCGCAGTGTAGGCCATAATGCCACTTTGTTGCTCAACTTCCCGGTAGACCGGAACGGTTTGGTACATCCGGTGGACTCAGCCAATGCCGTGGACTTCTACAAGAACATCCAGAAGCAATTGGCCAATAACTTGTTGGCAGGTGTTGTTCCTACTGTATCGGATGAACGTGGAGGTGCATTCAAGGCGAAAGCAATGACAGACGGCGATTACGATACTTATTGGGCAACCAACGACGGTGTGGTATCGGCTTCCATCGAATTTGCCTTGCCACAAGCAACGAAGGTGAATCGTATGCTGTTGCAGGAATACATTCCGTTGGGTCAGCGTGTGAAATCGTTTACCGTAGAATACAACAACGGTGGTGAATGGCTTCCGGTGAAGCTGAACGAAGAAACGACCACCATCGGTTACAAGCGTCTGCTCCGTTTCGAAACCGTAGAAACAGACAAGATTCGGGTGAATATCAACGATGCCCGTGCTTGCTTGACCATCAACAATATCGAAGCTTATTATGCCGGCGAGACAGGCGATGTATCGTTCGAACAGAAGCCGGAAGAGATGAAGAGCTATCCTTATTCCTTGCAGGGGCTGACAGAAGATGAAATGAAGAAGGCTTTCGACAAGGATGCAGGCACGACTTGTTTTGTGGACGGTGATAAGCTGGTTATCGACTTGGGTAGTGAACGAACCATTACGGCGTTCCATTATTTGCCTGACCAGAGCGAATACAACAAGGGCTTGATTTCAAGCTATGAAATCGCTGTAGGTGTGGAAGAAGGCGCTATCAATCAGGTGGTGAAGCAAGGCGAATTCTCGAATATCAAGCACAATCCGATTCTTCAGTCGGTTTATTTCACCCCAATCAATGCCCGTTACATCTCGTTGAAACCGACGAAGATGGTCAATGAAGGCGAGCAGATGGGATTTGCTGAAATCGCTATTCAATAAGAGGTGATTCTTGTTAAAGGCACGGATTATACGGATAATTTTAATTACATAAACTTAAAACCGTGAAATCCGTGTAATCCGTGCCTAGAAATACATTATAATACCCTTCCGTTCTCAGATAAGCATATAAACTCCTCCAGCCAATCCTCGAACCACGCCTTTCATTTCCAGTTCAAAGAGGAGGGCACTCATTTGGTTGATGGGGATATTGGCTTCCACCACCAGGAGATTGATTTGAATACCTTCTGGATGTTGCTCCAACAAGCAGACGATTCTTTTTTCTTCTTCGCTCAAGTCGGGGAACAGTTCCCGTTGCACCATCTTTTTCGGTGAGTGGGCAGGACCCTTCCAGCCCATGGCTTCTACAAAATCTTCTGCCGAGAGGATAAGGGAAGCCCGATTGCTCCGAATAAGTTCGTTGCATCCTTTGGAGTAGATATCGGATGTTCTCCCCGGGAAAGCAAAACAATCCCGATGATAGCTTTCTGCCAGCTCTGCGGTAATCAAGGCTCCTCCCTTCGCGGCAGACTCCACCACAATGGTGGCATCGCTCATTCCTGCCACTATCCGGTTGCGCTTCACGAAGTTTTGTCGGTCAGGATTGGTGCCGCTCATGAATTCGGTCAGCAATCCACCATGGTTCATCATGTTGACCGCCGTTTTTCGATGGGCAGCCGGATAGATACGGTCCAGTCCGTGTGCCAATACACCAATGGTGGGGAAGCCATGTTCCAAGGCCGCTTTATGGGCTTGGATGTCGATGCCGTAAGCCAGTCCGCTCACAATGAGTACATCGGGACATAAGCTTGCCAAGTCTTGGACAAAAGACTGGCATATTTCTTCTCCATAGGCCGTGGCATGACGGGTGCCTACCATGCTGACGATTCGCAGGGCATTGAGGGAGGCATTTCCCCGATAAAACAAGGCCAATGGAGCATCTTCACACTCCCGGAGACGGGATGGGTAGGCAGCATCGTTCAGTGTCAGACATTGAATCTGATTCTTCTCGGCAAATTGTAGCTCTTGTTCGGCGCGTTTGAAGGCTTCGGGGCAATCCAAGGCTTTGATAAGCTTGTCCGATACTTCCGGAACCAGCTCTTTCAGGTTTTTCCGGTTCTGGAAGATGGCAGAAGCACTTCCCAAAGTCCGCATCAGACTGCACGCACCCATCAGCCCTAACCCGGGAATACGGGTCAAGGCCAAGGTATAAATCTGTTCGTCCTGCATTATTCGTTCAGATAAGGAGCAAATACTTGGTCGAAGATAGAAGTTCCGCTCAATCGTCCGTTGACCAGACAAACCGTTTCGACGCTTGCCTTGATGACCATTTTCATGTCCGAGGCACGGAAGATGTCTTGAAAGAATACATATTTGATGCCTTCCTTCTTCAGATAAAGTTTGGAGATGAATTCATCACCGCTTCTTAGAGGGGTCTTGAAGGACATAGTGAGTCGCGCCACTACGGGGTCGACACCTTCTTCGTGCAGACGGGCGAAACTCATCCCGGTAGACGTTAGAAACTCATGGCGCGTATGCTCCAAGTAATGTTGATAGTTGGCATTGTTGACGATGCCTTGAAGGTCGCATTCATAATCACGCACCTTCATTCTCAGCTCATAGATGTATTTTTCCATGTGACAAAGGTAATTATTTTCTTTTTAAATATTCATAACCAATTCGACAATATAGACATTTCTTCTTGTCGCAATATTCCTTTTTCAGTTGGATGAGCGCTTGACTGTCTCCGGCATGGCTCACTTTCAGTCCGCATTGGCTCCACATACGGATGATGTAATTGTTCTCAGGCTTCAGTTCTTCGAGGAAGGACGTGGCACGTTGGCAAAGCTGTTCTTTCCCTTTATGAATGCCGTATGCATAAAGGAAAGGTACAATGCTGTTGATAATCAGCAAATCGATGGATGAGTTGCTGAGGGTCTTGGGACGGGAAACCGTACTTCCACCAAAAGTGTAGTGGTTTATCCAATATCCGGAGGTACCTCCCCGTAGCAGGTCACGTAGTTCCTTTAAGGTGGTTTTCTCCAACACGAGCGAGAGCAGTCCATAGCTCCGATGATAGAGGCATGCCAATTGGGCGATGCGGATGTGCGGGAAATTGTTGGGGCGCAACCGGAGGAACCGCCAACGGGTTACATCCATGGGAGTGAGTTCGAACTTATGAGCCAAATAATCATATTCGCGTTTCAGACTCATGTAATAGTCGTCCCCGTCCTTATCAGCCAAGATACCTGCCTGTCCGAAGAAGAGTGCTTCTACCTGGAAAAGATTGTCCCGATGCTTGTCCACAAAACGGAGATTGATTTGTTGCGCCCATGCTTCGAAGGCATCTCCATTCAGTCCGAAGCCGAAGTTGCGGGCCAAGGTCATGAAGAAAGCATCCTCCCAATGGTGGTTGCAGATGCGTAATCTCTCGACTAATTGCGCATTTTTCTGTTGAAAGCGCTCCATCTGGAGTGCCGACATCCATGAATGAATCATGAACGGTGACAGCGAAGGGATGATGCGATAGCAAGGGGGATAGCTGTCTGTCTTGGACAATTCTTCGAAGTTTTCCTGTATGTGTGGCGGACATTCCAACATGAATTGCGGGACGACTTCGCCGTTGCTTCTGAAGACATCGGCATCGATGAGCGATGCCACATGAAGAATGACGTTGTCGTAGGCACTGTTCTGGTGATGGCCATGCTTGACCCAGTCTGATGAGGCTTGATGGATTTCGATGTTACCCACCCAAAGCACGCCGTCCAGCTTTATTTTCGCATTGAAGAAATCAGGGCCGGCGTTTCGGTTGGCTAGGCCCGTATCGATGATTTCCAATGCTTGTCCCGTTGTGGTTGTCAGTTGTTTCAGCGGGAAAATCTTGTGTTTCCACACGTAATGTAGCAGTTGTTCCATATTAAAAAGGTGTAAATCTCCTACAAAAATAAAGGTTTACATCGAAAAATACTATCTTTGTGCCCAAAATATGAATGGAAAATGAAAATAGCATTAATTGGATATGGAAAGATGGGTAAGGAAATCGAAAAGATTGCCGTGGCCCGTGGACATGAAATTGTGAGTATTATCGATATTGACAATCAGCATGACTTCGAAAGCGAAGCGTTCAAGAGTGCTGATGTAGCCATCGAATTTACCAACCCGATGGTGGCTTATCAGAATTACATGAAGACTTTTGCGGCTGGCGTGAAGCTGGTTTCCGGCAGTACCGGTTGGTTGGAAGAACACGGAGAAGAAGTGAAGAAGCTCTGTACCGAAGGAGGAAAGACCTTGTTCTGGTCTTCTAACTTCAGCTTGGGTGTGGCCATCTTCTCGGCTGTCAACAAGTATTTGGCAAGCATCATGAACAACTTCCCGGGTTATGAAGTCTCCATGGTAGAGACACATCACGTTCACAAGTTGGATGCTCCGAGCGGTACAGCCATTACCTTGGCAGAAGGCATTCTCGAAAACTTGGAACGCAAGAGCAAGTGGGTGATGGGTACATTGACTGCTCCTGATGGAACCGTCAGCGGTACGACCGAATGTGAAGCCAATGAGTTGCCGGTAAGCTCCATCCGCGAAGGAGAAGTTCCGGGTATTCATGCCATCCGTTATGACTCGGAAGCCGATAGCATTACCATTACACACGATGCCAAGAACCGCAAGGGATTTGCATTGGGAGCCGTATTGGCTGCTGAATATACCGCCAACCATGAAGGTTTCTTGGGTATGAATGATTTATTCCAGTTTTAAGCGATGAAAATAGAAGCAACACGTATTCAGTGGATTAAGTTTGCCGTAGTCTTGATTCTTTGGCTGATTTTCTTGATGTGGCTGAAGAGTTGGTTGGGCTTGGTGGTAGTACCGTTCATTTTCGATGCGTACATCACGAAGAAAATACCTTGGACTTGGTGGAAGAACTCGAAGAACGAGACGGTAAAGAGTGTCATGAGTTGGGTGGATGCCATTGTCTTCGCCTTGGTAGCTGTCTACTTCGTGAATCTGTATTTCTTCCAGAACTATGTCATTCCTTCTTCTTCGTTGGAAAAGTCGTTGCTGGTGGGCGATTACTTGTTTGTGAGCAAGGCCAGCTATGGTCCTCGTGTGCCGCAGACTCCGCTTCACATGCCGTTGACCCAACATACCTTGCCGATTGTGAATACCAAGTCGTACCTGGAATGGCCGGCATGGGACTATAAGCGTGTAAAGGGTTTTGGCGATGTACAGCTCAATGACATTGTGGTGTTCAATTTCCCGGCAGGAGATACCGTTGCTGTCAATGTGCCGGCAGAAGACATCTATCGCTTGAGCTATCAGGCAGGCAAGGAGTTGACCAAGCCGGTGGATTTGAGTGCAATGAACGCTGAACAACAACGCATGGTGTACGACCACTATTACAAGGTAGGACGTCAGTATATCGACGAGAACAAGCAGATGTTCGGCGAGGTTATCAGCCGTCCGGTAGACCGTCGTGAAAACTATGTGAAGCGTTGTGTGGGATTGCCTGGACAAACATTGGAAATCAAGGACCGCATCGTCTATCTGGACGGTGTGGCCAACAAGGAGCCGGACAATGTGGAATATCGTTATCTGGTCAAGGTTCACAAACCGATTCCGGATGATTTGGCACACGAACTGGGTATCAGTCAGGAAGACTTGGCTTATTACTTTGTCGATTCCAAGACTTACAATATGCCGCTCACTCCCAAGGCGAAAGAGGCCTTGGCTAGCCGGAAGGACATCGTGGTGTCGATAGGCGATGTGCCGGGTGATGATGCCGGTGGTCTTTATCCGGTGAACAAGCAGACGGGATGGACCACAGACAATTATGGCCCCGTTTGGATTCCGAAGAAGGGTGAAACCATCGATTTGACATTGGACAATCTGCCTATCTACGAACGATGCATCCATGCTTACGAAGGCAATGACTTGCAGGTGAAGGATGGCAAAATCTATATCAATGGACAGGAAGCGGACAAGTATACCTTCCAGATGGATTACTACTGGATGATGGGAGACAATCGCCACAATTCGGCCGACTCCCGTTTCTGGGGATTTGTGCCGGAAGACCACATTGTAGGCAAGCCTATCTTCATTTGGTTGTCCCTGGACCCGGATAGAGGTTGGCTGGATGGAAAGATTCGTTGGAACCGTCTGTTCACTTGCGTAGACAATATAAAGTAAAGGAATGAAATTTCGGATTCCCATTTGGATAAAAGTTTTGGCAACGGCATTACTGATAGTTTTGCTGGTCAAGACTTTTGCCTTTACTTCTTGCTCCATTCCTTCGACGGGGATGGAAAACTCCTTGTACCAAGGCGAGAAGGTATTGGTCAACAAATGGAGTTACGGATGGCGGATTCCCTTTACTTCTTCCCATCTCTTGGCGGACAAGGCCAGAAAGGGCGACATCGTGCTTTTCAACAATCCCCATCCGCAAGACAAGGAAACTCCCGTCTTTGCCCGTAGCCTGTTCATCAGCCGATGTGTGGGGACACCGGGCGATACGTTGATGCTGAACCAGGAACTGCTGGTGACCGGCAAGCGGGTGTTGAGTCCCGACAGCAAACAGCTTTATACCTATCCGTATCAGTTGGAAGATACGTTGGTATCAACGCTCCGTCAGATGGGGATGGAAGGAAACACATTGGTCAGCTATTCGGAAGGACGCTATGTGCGGAGTTTCAGCCACTATGAATACTATCTGCTGAAGCAGAAATTGGGCACTGCTTTCGATATCCATCCCTTGCATGCCCATCAGAAGGAGGGCAGCCATCCTTTGGTGATTCCGACCAAGGGGAAGCCTGTTCAAGTATATCCGTGGAATGTGACATTGCTCTGCAATACCATTCTTTATCATGAGAACCGTCAGGCTTCTGTCCGGAACGATACCTTGTTGGTCGATGGCAAGCCGGTCGCCTCCTATACATTCCGCAAGGATTACTATTGGATGGCCTCCAACAATCCGGTCAATCTGTCCGATTCCCGCTTGTTTGGCTTGGTTCCTCATGACCATCTCATCGGGCGAGCCAGCCGTATCTGGTATTCCTCCCGCAAAGAACGAATTTTTCAACCTGTACAATAATGGAAAAGACTGTATATCTGACATCTGCCTATTTGGCGCCCGTAGAGTATTATGCGAAGCTTTTTGCCTCCGACAAGGCTTACATCGAGCGATACGACAATTATGTGAAACAGACCTATCGGAACCGTTGTGTCATTGCAGCGGCAGATGGTCCTTTGGCGCTTACCATCCCTACCGAGAAGAGCGATTCGCTGAAGTGTCCGATGAAGGATATCCGTATCTCCGACCATGGCAATTGGCGTCACATGCATTGGAATGCGTTGGTGTCGAACTATCGAAACAGTCCTTTCTTCGAATATTATGCGGATGACTTCCGTGTGTTCTACGAGAAGAAATTCCCGTTTCTTTGGGACTTCAATCAGGAAATCTGTCAGCTGGTGTGCGAGTTGATAGATATTCATCCGCACATGGAGGGGACCACCGAATATCGTACCCACTTCGAGGCGCATGAACAGGACTTCCGTGAAATCATCCATCCGAAACGGGATTTCCGGGTAGAAGATCCTACCTTCGTTGCCGTACCCTACTATCAGGTATTCAAGGAGAAGTTCGGCTTCTTGCCCAATCTGAGCATTGCCGACTTGTTGTTCAATATGGGTCCTGAAAGTTTGTTGGTACTTCAGAAGAGTTTTTCTGAGTTATGAGTTTTGAGTTATGAGTTATAAGTTGCCATCCGGATGGTTCACTCATCACTCATCACTTATAACTCATAACTGATTTCACCAATCAAAGTACTCGTCCTCCTCATTCAACCATTCTTCCAGCTTCTTTTTATTCTTCGGAAAAGCGAGTAGATAGCCTTGGTATACTGCTTCCATATCCACTTGACCGAAGGGAATTCCACACTCAATGGTTGTCATAGCGGCTATCATCCTACTGAGCCTTCCATAGCCCGATGCGTTCGATGGTGGAAGCAGCTTTTCCTTTCCTCCCAGGCTTCCTAGCTTCAATACACCGATGATGTAGGCTTCGGTATCGTTCTCGGTGGGTGGTGCCCATCGGCTGATGATGTTCCGAACCGTGAACGGCTTGCCTTGGCGGGAGAAGCGTTCGTAATAGCTTTGCAGGATTTTCCATGCAGCCCGATAGCCGTATGCCATCGACTTGAACTGTACAAATGATTTATCTTTTTGCTCCTCGCGTGCGCCCTGCCAACGGGTGGCAGAGCGACGGATGTTGAGCGGATTGTTGTTTCTGATTCCTCTGTTCATGAGTCTTGAGTTGTTGTTTTATTGATTACTGATTACCCGATTACCCTTTGATGGACGGATGCTTCGCCATGTACTCGTTCGTCTTGGTGAAGAGCTGGCGGGTGTTGTCTCCATCCGGTGCTTCTCCGGACTCCACGATGTAGCCCCGTTGTTTCCAGTTGCTCAGCATGGCTTTCAGCGAACCTCGGCGGATGCCTTGGCGGTGACGCATCTGTCCGGCTTCGTCGCGGGAGAATGTATCGGGAAGCAAGTCGAGCAGATTCCTCGGACCCTTGTTCGGGGTGTAGCTGAAGCCCATTTCCTGATTCTCGATGGCATCGCCGAAGAAGTGCATCTTGCAATACATGTCGTACTTCAACGACCATCGAATAAAGTCCTCCGTCACCTTGTCCCACACACCGCCTTGCGCTACGAATAGCACCATGGCTTTGAGAAACGCGATGACGTTTGCTCGGAAGCTGAGGTTCTCGTAGACACGGCTTTGGGATAGTCTTGCGAACTCTGCATTCTCTTCCTTCAACTTCTTGGCGAGAAGCCTTGCACCTCTACACTCCACCAATCCACGAGCCTTGTTGAGGCGTTCGATGTACGGACGAAGTTCTTCATCAAATTCCGCATCATACGTTCCATAAATCGGCATATCCGAGCCGATGGGTTGTTCGGGTATCGTACAAAAATTGATACGGCTGATAGGACCGTCCGTCAAGACCGAACGGAAGTACGACTGGCCTTTCATGATGGTAGTCGATGCATTCCAATTGAAGCGGATACATACTCTTTCACTCACCGAACCCGTACCCACACGAGTCTGACCATAGACATTTCCCGGGTCGAAAGCGAGACACATGATTTGAAAATGAGCCTTGCTTCTAGCGGAGGTCTTGAGCGCATCGAATTGGTCAATTTCATTCATTCTTGCATAAAGAAATCTTTCCTCGGCATCGGCCAATCGTTTAACGAATGCGGCATTCGTCATGTCCGGATCTATTTCTTGAATCACAAGACCTTCCGGTCGTTGACGCTTGTCTTTATTCGCACCTTTCGTCTGCATTTCCTTCTTCCATTCCTTCTCGCGTTGGAGGTTGTCACGGTCCCTCTGACGGATGTCTTTTAGGATGTGATTAATCGGTTCCGAAATACAATTCTTGCCTGCTCCCGTCCCAGCCATCAGCACGTTCATTAGGGTGGCTTCATGCTCTACATTGTCAATATATCGGAACGTAGTTTTCCACAAATGAGCCGCTAGTGCCGGGAACACCGCATGAGCCACCGCAGGGCGGTAAATCTTCGGTGTTTTGCTCACCAATAGTTTGATGAGTGGTGGCAAGCGGACGGGCATCGGAGGGGGGGAATCGATGTCTGATGTTTGATTGATGATGTCTGATTCCTCTTCTTCCTCTTTGCTCTTTTCCGCATCGGCAAGCAACTTCTTGAGCGACTTCGGCATTCCGTAGAACTTGGCGATACAAGCGTGGTGAATCAACGACCGCATCTCGTCTTCCTTCAAACCATAGTTCGGTAGGATTTGAAGAAGGTGTTCCTCGTTATTATCCGTAATGTATCGTAAGTGCGATGCCAAGCGATGAAGCTTCGAATTTCGTTCTCCCATCTCCGGTTCCCCTCCATTTTGCTTGAACCATTCTTCGATGATGGTGGCGTAAGGGATGCCTTTGAAGGTGGTGGGAAATGCATCATGGACTCCATGATTGTTTTCACCTCCCCCCTCGGAAGGGGGCAAGGGGGATGTAGCGGGCGTTGGCTCGGTGGATTCTTCACCTTGTTCTATGGAACATCCCCCACCCCCCTTCACAAGGGGGATAGTGGGTGTAAACAACTTCTCTTCATCCACAAACAAAACATACTCCCTAGGCACCGCAAACGAACAACGGGCAAAATCCTTCACACAAGCATCGTACTGAGCATCGCCAAGCTGGCGAGCCATCCAAGCCTGTGCTTGCTCCAAATTCATCCCTTGCGGAATGATGAACACCAATCGCAAACCTTCCGAACTCGGGGTGATGTGCGCCAACACGATACCCAATTCCTCCTTGCGAGGCTCAATTTCTTGCCACTTGCCCAAAGGATTGGGTATATGGTCGAGGTCATAGATGCTCAAACCGCTTGGGATGGCATCATCGTTCTTGCGTGAACCATTCTTGAACGTAGCGTGGAAGGTAAAGATTATCAATGCTTTCTTCAAGTTGCCCTTCAAGGTCTCAAAGTCTTCGGGACTCATTTCACCCCGACGAACCGCCTCTAGTGCATCCTTGATTTGTGCACATACATCAGCTACCACTCGCGATTCCAACGCCCGGTTGAAAAGTTCGGGAGTACATTCCCGAACCTTACTTCTTACATTATTTCCTATTCCGAAGCTCATTTTGATTTATGTTTTTTGATTTATGATTCTTGTTTCTTGGTTGTATCATGGACTCCATGATTATTATGTAGTACATAATCATTATTATGTAGTACATAATCACGCTGCCCCATCAATCTCTATCAGCGGAAGGATACTGGCCCGCTTCAATTCCTCGTACAGGAACAACCGTCCTTGCTGTGTCCAACGGGTGTGGACCTTGACTTGCACCTCGCCATCGGGCGAAACGAAGTAGGACGAGAAGCTCTGCACATAGCCCTTGTTGAGGTATGGCGCGTAGAGAATCCACTGACCGCCCACCTTGTGCTGTACGCGGAGACGCATCAGCAGGTTGTTGAAGCGCACGGCGGAGAAGCCGTAGTCCTGTGCTATCTGTGTGACGGTGACCGTCTGCGTGCTGCTCAGGATGTTTCGTGCATAGTCCGTGAGCGGTTTCTGCTGTGCGGTGATTTCTTCGAGCAAGGCATTCCGGCTTTCGAGTACCCGGGTCTGCTTGACCAACTGCTTGTTGCACTGCTCCAGTTCGTAGCGTCCGTTCTTTCGGATTTGCGGAAGGACTTCCGAGGTGACCCATCGCTTGAAGCGCTTGGCGGAGTCGAGCTTGGAGGAGAGAATGAGCGAGTAGAGTCCGCTTTCGTTGATAAAGGTTGTCTGTCGTTTTCCTTGAATGGTGTCCATTTCGGACATGATTCGGTCCTCTGCATCCACGTGGATTTTTACGGCTTTCGTCGGATTAACATATCCCAAAGCATCCGAAACATCTTTACCCACGAAATACGTTTCACCGTTCACCACACAAGTACGGATTTGACCGAACTCATCGTTCTTGAAAATCTGATTTTTCATTGTTCTTTTGTTTTTATCGTTACTGAATTTTGTGGAGTGTCATCATGCGCATAAAAAAACTCCCGCAACCACTTTCGTTGTGATTACGGGAGCAAAGGTAGGGTGCGAAAACCGCCTCTCAAATCTTGTGTGAGGTCGGTGGGGTAAAGTTTCGGACGTGTGGGGTGAAGTTTTAGAAAAGGTGGGGAGAAAATGAATGGTTGGGTGAAAAAGGTAGGGAGAAAATGAGAAAAGGTAGGGAGAAAAACCTTATCTTTGCAGAAAAGGTAGGGAGAAAACTCAAAATTCAAGAAAAGATGGCTAACAAATTGGAAACATTGGTGACCCGTTATCGGGCATTGGAAATTGACAGACAGATAGACTATGACAAGTTCTACCTGTATTCGCTCATTACCCACTCCACGGCAATTGAAGGTTCGACCATCACCGAACTGGAGAATCAGATTATGTTCGACCACGGGGTGAGCCTCAAGGGCAAGAGCATCGAGGAACAAAGCATGAACCTCGACTTGAAGGAAGCCTATGAGAAAGCCATCACGCTGGCTAAGAATCATACTCCCATTACGATTGATAGGCTCGTTTCGCTCTCTGCCATGGTGATGAAAAACACGGGCAAGGAGTACAAGACCATGCTGGGCGATTTCTCGTCGGCACGGGGCGAACTGCGTCTGCTGAATGTCACGGCAGGGGTAGGCGGACGCTCGTACATGAACTACAGCAAGGTACCTATTAAGTTGGCCGAATTCTGCAACAAGCTGAACGAGGAACGTCGGCACGTAGCCGGGAAATCCATCGACGAGCTTTACCAACTGACTTTCGATGCGCATTTCGACCTCGTGACCATCCACCCATGGGCAGACGGAAACGGACGTATGGCACGGCTGGTGATGAATATGCTGCAATTCGAATTCGGACTTATCCCGACCAAGATACTCCGCGAGGATAAGGAAGAATATATCAAGGCATTGGTAGCCACACGCGAGGAAGACGACCTCGACATTTTCCGCTCGTTCATGACCCAGATGATGGAAAGAAACCTCACCGCCGAGATAGACGCTTATTTGCAATCCATAGGCGAGCCTGCTCCAAGGGGTAAAGAAAAAACCGAAAAGAGTAGGGAGAAAATCATTCACTTGTTGTCCGAAGATGGCAAGCTGAGTGCTGCTAGCCTAGCCGAGAAATTGGGCATCAGCGCCAAGGCAGTAGAAAAGCACCTTGCCCGACTGAAAGCGGATGGCGTCATCGAACGCATCGGGGCTGCTAAGGGTGGTTATTGGAAAGTGAAGTGATTTTGGCAAGCGGGACTTGCCAAAATAGTGTCATCCCCTCACCGAACTCAAAACTTCCGCCCGTTTCCGCTCAAAATACTCCGTCAGCCGGGTATCGAAATCGGCTGCTAGCTGCTTGCGACGAAGGATGCGCTTGTCGGCATCCGTCCATTGTGTGTAGTCCGCGCTGCCCAATTTGTTGAGGTCGGTGGAGAGGGTACGGGCATCCAGCTTCACGCCGAACAGCTCGTCCACCATGCGGCACCAGGCACTCACATTCCCGTCCACCCAACGGCGACGGAGCAAGACACTGTACGGCGAGAGCCAATCCACCTTCTGCGTGAAAAGGGGCTGCATCTCACGCATCAGCGACAGCACCACACCGGGCTGCACCTTGATGCCGCTGGCCTTCCGTTGAGCCTCGCTGAAATCCTCCCGTGGGGGCTCTGCCTCCGAAAGAGCATCCTCTAGTGTATCCCCTTCCTGAACAGCCTCCACCACATGCGAATCCACAAACTCCTGCAAGCTTTGGTCGCCGATGCACACCTGTCCCTTGTCCACGCTGAGGTTCATGGTCTGCACGCTCTCTATCTCGATGATGGTACCATGGTTGATGAATGTTCCTATCTTCATAAGTTCTAGTGTTTTAGGTTTGAGGTAAAATCCGGGCTTGCTCGATGCTAAGCAGCGTTCCCTTGTTCGTCAACTGCTCCACGCTCATCTGACAAGGCCCGCCCACGCTGAGTCCGATGGTAGGCTGAACGGGCATGGACTGCATTCTCCGACAAGCCGATGTGTAAAGAATGATGAGCGAAAACAGCTTCAGTATGTCCGTCCGCGGAATCTGTGCGTAGTACAGCCGGTGCACGAAGAGTTCGCTGTTTCCTGCCAACCATTCGCAGCCTATTTCGGAGGGGAACGAGCGGAGTGCCGCGAGCACTTGCTGCATGTTCACCTCGGCACAACGGGATGCCAAGTGCTGTGCTTCGGGACTGTTTGTCAGCGAAGTGGCTATGCGGTTATACCATGCCGACTGCTGTTCCTTGCTGCCCATGTGGTCCATGACGGCCAGCAGTTCCTGTCCCGTCTCCACATGAATCGGGTCCGGGCTCGCTAGCAAGGTTTGCGCCAAGAGGGAGCGCTTGCTGTAGGCATCGCCCGAGAGGTCGGTCACGGTGTGTTGCAGGTATCGGGTCACGATTTCTTCGTCCCATGGCAGCTCGCCGTTTGCCATGAGGCTCATCATGCGTCCGAAATGGTCGGCCTGCGCCCATATCATCGGCAAGGGCAGTACGGGGCCTCCCCATGTCCATGCAGTCGGTTTCCGTCTTTCGTAAGAGAGTTCGGGCAGTTCTTCCTCCGGTTCTACCACCAGTGCCCTGCGCCGTTCGTCCAGTCCCACTATGCGTACTGTCACGATGTCTCTGCCCCCTTGTTCCAGCACACC
The DNA here is from genome assembly GCA_017466635.1 of Bacteroides sp. Taxonomy (GTDB): domain Bacteria; phylum Bacteroidota; class Bacteroidia; order Bacteroidales; family Bacteroidaceae; genus Phocaeicola. The sequence goes on along the minus strand of JAFTTU010000036.1, from coordinate 21,770 downwards.
CGCTATGAGGGGCAAGTCCGGGACACAGACGTGTCCCACGGGGTCTGTCGGCGACCATGCCATGACCGCATGCTTGTCGCCGACACACTGATGGTCACGTTGCAGAAAGAGTTTCTGCCCCATCCGTGTATCGTTCTGCGAGGCACCGGGAGCGAAGATTTCCGCCATCCGCGTGCTCCAACCATAGTATCGTAATCCGACGATGTGAAGCTTGGTTTTCATGGGAGCAAAGGTAGTGAAAGCCGTATGAAAAGAATCATCTTTCGGCGAACTTTTCAGTGCTCCGGAACATGTTATATAATATGTCCATTTTTCTGAAAATCGGCTTGTGTTTTTGCCGTGATTTTTGTATGCGGGTGGGCAAAATGTTATTGGGGAGGATACCGTTGCTGAGGGGTGTTGTCAGATGCAGCAATGGCTGCCTTTGGGGGGCAGCCATTGTCATGTTTATAGTTTTTCTATTTCTTCGGTAGATAAGCCGGTTGCTTGTTTGATGGCTTCAAGTGAGAGTCCCATGGCTTTCAAGTTTTTGGCGATTTGAGATTTCTCTTCCGAGCGTCCTTTTTCAAGCCCTTTCTCAAGTCCTTCCGCACGCCCTTCCTCCTTGGCAAAATCCAACGTATTGAAAAAGTCATTGTAATTCTTCCAATCCTCTTCCAGGCGCCAACGCTCCTCCTCGGTCAGGTTCGCCTGCGAGGCAAGCTTCTCCAAACGACCGAATATCGCCTTCCTATCCTTGAAGGATATCTCTTTCAGTTTGTTCATATTCACCAAATTATAAATCCAATACTCCAGAAAACTATCACAATCGGCCTCGGACTTCATGAAGCGGGGAAGCTCGATGTAAATCTGACGGAACTTGTTGTTGAAGACCTTGCCCGTGCGCTTGTCTATCATTGCAATGTCCTTGCAGAAATAGCCCGAATCCTCGTTCTTGTCCAGAAGGAAGTTCACGAAATAAACACCGTAGACGGCCGTTAGTTCGAAGTCCCATCCGTTTCCTTTCTTGGCCTGGTCGACAACGGACTTGGCCATGTACAGCAAGGCCCTGTCCTTGAAGAAACTCTGCCGCTTGTTCTGCATCTCCACGATGATGTACTCTCCCGTGTCGGTCTTGCAATACAGGTCGTACACGGTCTTCCGTCCGTCACTTTCTTCGGCCGGACGCTCAGTGTTCAGATAGCTGAGGTCGGTTATCACACGTTCGCCTTCGAGAAGCGAGTTCAAGAAATCCATCAACAATTCCTTGTCACCGAATATTCTTTTGAATCCCCAATCGGTGAGGGGATGAATAAATACTCCCATAAGTTGTATTCATTTTTTGTAGTTAGACAAATAAGGTTATTTTTCTCTCACCACAAAGTAAAGCATTTTTGAGGATATTTGCAATTTATTTCATGTCATTTATGCAGCAATGGCTGCCTTTAGGGGGGCAGCCATTGTCATGGTATGGGATTATATTGGATTACAAATTCTTCAGCCATTTCTTTCCAGGCTTTGTGTATGTCCATGCGAGGAATGCCCCCACAACGGCACATGTGATTTGGTATGTTAAAATTAATTGGTCGTACATAATTCTTATTTTTTATAAAATCTATCACCTACAAATGCTAATGCAAAAGAAAGCATTAAGCCCCAAATAATAAAGGGCGTATTGCTCTCATAATAAAAGTCCGTATAGACCGGAGTCATCCCTCCTATAACAAGTCCAGCAAACGAAAGTTTTGCAAAATCGTGAAACAACTTGCCTAGGGCTTCCCGCCGGGACTTTTCTCTTTCTCTGGATTCTTGTTGGATGGCTTGTTGCCTTATCCAATTTCCTTGTTTAGCCATATCCGTAATTATTTTGATTAATCTTATGCAAAGAAACAATTATTTCTTGAAACGACAAAATAAATAGCCATCAGTTTCTACAATACTGATTACCGATTACCCCGATTCCCTCTACGGCATATCTTACCAACCCTCAAACACAAAAAAGCTATGCTCCAAATAAAATTATACCTAAGCTACTCTATAGAGAGATTTTCGGTATTTTAACTTAATGGAATACACCAATCTCGGACAAAACATTATATTTGCAAAATAACCTTTAGACTGATATCGTATGAGAAATATTTATTGTCTGTGGATGATGATTCTCCTGTGTTTCTACGGATGCAAGAAGGAGGAAGATTTCAATTTTGTTAATCCTTCCATTCGTTTGCTTAAGGCGGAAGTGGTAGTTGTCAATCAAGGTGAAGTGAAACTGAGAATCGAGTTGGGAGCCGGATTCAAGGGGCATAAGGCTTGGGTGCAAATGACGGACATTTCAGAAATTACGGGTGGAACCACTGTTTATCCGGTGGCTTTGACGGAAGAAGTCATTCAGGAGCATACCTTGACTATTCAACCTCCTGCCGCTAATCACGATTATCAGATAATGGGGGTACTCGAAACAGGGAAAAACCGCTTTGAAACGGAAAAACAATATTTGTTTTTCACCCGCAAGTCGCACCTATTCGATATCGGATCTCCATCCGTTGTAAGCGGTGACTCAAACTATGATGCTCCCTTTCTGGAAGGAATGGTATATGCCATCCGACAGCCGGGAGATGTATTTCTTATCAATCTGCATAACCAATCTTACTTTAAGGTGGATGAGATAAAAGTCACACTAAATGAATCGATTCCAATAGAATGCGATTACAACAAAAGTTTAGGAAATCCAAATGAAACGGTAATAGGAAAACTACCGGACAATTTGGCTCCGGGCGATTATAGCGTACAAATCTATCTGGACGGCGAGAAATGGAATGTGAATGGATTGGTGCGTGTATTGCCCTGGAAGAGTGAATTGATAGAATTGGATTCCAACCATGGATATTATACTATTAGTACATCATTCCAAGTAAACGATGAAATCTTTTACATACAGTATCTTGACCATAACTTTACTGAATTTTATTCAGAGTTCAAGGTATGGAGTTACCATATTCCTACCGGAACTTGGAAAGATAGAAAAAATTGGATTTCTACAGAAGTCGGAAATCCTAAGATGGGAGTAGGATTGGGCGACAAGGGCTATTCGCTCTTTAGTCACGACTTCAAGACTTGTCTATGGAGCTATTCACCGGAAACAGACGAATGGAAGCAGTTGTCATATTATCCCGGAAAGGGTTTTCAGGGCTTTACGATGTTTGCGGCAGATGGTTATATCTATATAGGAGGAGGAGTCAGTCAGAAGGACAATCAGAGTGCTCAACAGGGCGTTCCCGACTTCTGGAGATATGAGGTGCAAACCGGGAAATGGGAGCAATTACCCGATTTGCCTTTTACCCCAAAAGATAGGTTAGACATCAATTCGACATGTACCGACGGAACGAAAGCATATACGTTCCTGTCTGACCGCTCCTTGTGGTGCTATGATACATCGACCGCTTCGTGGAGTCAGGAAGAATCCTTGAGACAGGGGCCTTATTTCCGTCATTGGGCATCCCTCTGCATATGGGAAGGGAAAGTCTGTCTGATAGGCGGAGAATATGATTCCTACCAATATACCGACATTCAGCTGTACGACCCAGTTACCAGACAGTGGAGCTTGAAGGAAATTTATAATTTCAGGCCATGGACGAGCAGTTCGTATATCCCCTCCATCCACCAATGGGAAGGTTACATTTTTATGGGACCCTTGCAGCAATGGGGAACATACGACAGACCCGCACCTCGTTTCATTAAAATAACTCCTCAATGATTATGAAGAAAATACATTTATACCTTTTGTACATTGCCCTGTTGGGAAGTGCATGCCAGAAAGAAGGGATAATAGAACCCGAATTGTCGAGACCCCAACATCCCGAAACGACGTTCAGTGATTTGACATTGGCCGTGACACACATTACCGATCGGAGTGCCAACCTCACTATGGAAACACCATCGGAAAAGGGACGCTATGATGTATATCTTAATGATATATTGGTAAGTACCGGTGAAGTGAAATATGCTCAGGCTTGGTGCGATTTGACTAATCTTTCCCCCGAGCAGACTTATGAGGTCAAAGTCCGTTGGATTTATTCGGACGACGAAGTGAAGTTTGCACAGACATCGTTCACTACACAAGCCTCTTTCCTGAACGGCTATGGAGTGGCTGTGGCGTTCGACCCCTATCTGTATGCCGACTATCGCTATCTGTCCATGCACCCGGTAGCGGATGGAATGGTATATACACTCAGGACACAGAAGGATTTTGGCTATCAGAATATTTGGGTGACTTTGATGAAAAGTGATGCCGAAGGGCGGATGCAATGGATGAAGGATTATCCATTATATGTAGGTGAGGATTTCAGTGACTATCGGGACACGAAACTGTTGCCTGACGGAAAAATCTTGCTGATTACCACTAAGCGCATCATTTGCATCACTGCTGACGGGCAGACTGTGTGGATGCACGAATTCTTTGAACCGCAAGAGAAGAAGATTATTCTGAACGATGCTTGCCTGATGGACGATGGTAATGTAATGGTGGTCGGTTCATCACAACGGGAATGGGGACAGAATAATACTCTTTGGGAAGAAGCCTATTTGGCTGTTATAGCCTCTGACGGAAAGATAAAGCATGAAACGTTCCATGGCATATTAAAACATAACCGTTTGGATCGCATCGAGCCGATGAGCAATGGACATTACTTGATTGCCGGGACCGCAACAGAAGATTCTTGGTCATTTGCCAGTGGAGTTTTCTGTACATATACAGTAGATGTTTCGGGCAACATATTGGATGTCAAACAATATCCGGACTATCAATACCTTCAGACCAAGTCTTCACTGAAGGACGAGGAGGGTTATTTCTATTTTTTAGGAAAAGAAATCAACCCTATCGTTTATGTGGATACTCGACTTAGTATTATCCGTTTGGCCCCGGACGGAAGTTTCTCCAATCGGAATACATATGAAAGAAGGGCAGGAAGCGGAGCTCTGGAACCTGTTTGCATAAGCTTGCAGGACGGTCATTTGGTCATTCTATCCAACAATAACGAGGGGTCAAATGTCTTGGTTACAGACAAACAGGGCAACAAGGTTCATCATTGGGGCTTGGTGGTCTATCCGGGTGAAGATAAATTCGTATATGCTGGCTATGAAGACTCTTCCATGACTATCTTGGATAGCTACGGGTACTTTCACCTATATAACCTGAAAGGATATAAAGAGTATCCATATGTTCACTTGAAGGATGGTATGTGATTTTTGACCTATGAAAACAATGGGGGAATGACGGGCCTTCCGCAACTGATTACTGATTACCGATTACCCCGATTCCCTCTACGGCATATCTTACCAACCCTCAAACGCAAAAAAGCTATGCTCCAAATCACCGAACCAAATCCATACCAGGACGCAGTTCCTCACCTTGGTTCCATCTATGGTGCCGGGCTTCCATGCTGGCATCATGCCTACCAGGCGCATGGCTTCTGCATCCAGCATCCGGTTGGTACTGCTTACCACTTCAGGATAGGTCATGGAACCATCCTTTTCGATAATCATACCGACCTCAACCCTATCAAACAGTTCTAGTTCGGTAGGCAGACTTTCATGCCGGATATGCTCTTTCAAGAAGCGTACCAGCCCTTTATTCCCACCCGGGAATTCCGTATGGTTGTCTATCCATGTGTAAACATAATTCTCGTCATCACGAAGCGTTTCATATCTCGGATAATAGGATGTCAATTCCGTAATTCCCTTTCTTTCAAATTCTTCCGTATTCAGACGGACCCTTACAAAATACGTTTCTCCCAACTCCGTATGCAATTGGAAGGTAAAGATATATTCGCCATTCTCTGTGAATGAAGACAAGTCGAATTGCACTTCTACCGTTTCGTCGGGCATGAAGAACTGCGGTTCTTGAGGCCGGACGGTAGCATATTCATCGCATCGGCCATTCCTCCACTTCTCAACCTTTACCTCCGACCGGTATTCCAAGCTATGCATGGGGCATCTCAACCGAAGCTGAAGTATCCGGTTGTTCACCACATTCGCTTGTTCTATCTGCAACTCATGGTTGTAAAGAGAACTGAGTAATGTATTGCGGAGTTTCTTATGAACCACCCTCGCTTGCTCCGGAATCTTCTTCCATGCCGACTGGGCATGCATATTGCAGCACATCAGCAATGCGCACCATATCCATAACCATCTTTTCATTGTTGTTCCCATTTCTACCGGAGGCATTCATTGTCTTCCGTTACATAATCTCTGTCTTATACCTCATAAACAGGCCCATTTATTCCCTTGGGATGATTCCGCTGCCCCCTTCCGTCACACGGATGGAAACACCTTCGAAGTATGGAGCGAGATGTCCGCCCGCCAAGTATTTCCTGTAGATGTCAAACGTATAGGTTTCGCCCACCTTTACGTCAGGGACTGTGAATTTGAGATCGACGATATCGAAACAATCGGCCGAGTTTTCTCCCACTTCTACGACATTGACCTGTACCTTCCCGTTGTCCAGATGCTGGAATTCGTACTCCACGCTCTCTGCACCACAATCGACGGTGAAATTGAGGATTCTAATCTCGAGGACACCCTTCTCGACGCTGTATGCCAGGACCATTGGTTCCACGGCATGGGTAGACATGTAATCGCGATAACCATCCAGGAATCCCTCGCGCTGTTTCTCGTCCATCTTGGCATAGGTAGCCAGTCCGTAGATATGCCCACCGTTCTCTCCGGCACGATAAGCCAAATATTCCACGGCCTTGAACTCATTCTCGCTGATGGTCAGGATTTGGAATTGGGTAAAGAACGAGTCATCCAGACGGTCGTTCCATCCCAGACGGTTTCCGTCTTCGTGGTAGATGTACGGAATCTCTTTGAACCCGACTCCTTCAGGCAGCGACACATACCGGTAAGCCAGCCTATCCTCCACGAAATAATAGTCACTCGGAACTACTCCATCCATGCCTGTGTAATACTCCGTTTCCTTCACGCTTCCGTCCTTGTTGATTTCGTAAGTCGACACATGGTCCCATCCGTTTCCGGCAGCATATTTCAGAAACTCATCATAGGTGATGGTCTTGACACCGGGTAGATAGCACCTGTTGTCGGCATCGAATGCGAAACGCGAGCCGTTGTCAGGTTCATCCGCATCGTTGTTGCAAGCCGTGAATCCCATGACTATCGCCACGAGACTCACCCAAAACACGGTCAGTCTTTTCATGTTGTTTTTCATTGGAATGATTGTTCTTTTCACTTTTTCAAACGGTTAATAAATACGTCTTTCCCTATAAATAGGAGAATGACTGAAACATTGCACCGAAAATACAAAAAAAATTCATAAATCATGATTTTTTTTGATTACCATATTGCATATTTAACGTTTTTCAGCACACAGCGTCATCAAGTCATCAGTAATCAGTAAAACAAAACCGATTATTGATGCGCTAAAAATAGTTTACTGGTAGTATATATAATTATTTATATATACTACCAGTAAAAGTTTCCCTCCCCATGGAACAGGCAATTTATTCTTCTGATTACTGATTACCTGATGACGGTTGTTGGTTGAAAATCTCTAAGCGCTTACGGGGCGGTGTCTGAGTAGTCATAGAGGCATGTTTAAGCGGTTGTGAGTGCCGTTGCTTGTATTCGGGCAGGCGAACCCCGCCCCTACGGTTACGGCGTACCTAGATGACGGACAATCGCCTCCACCTCCGGACGAAGGAACGTGCGGCGTTTCGGATTGTAGTTCATGGATTTCAATTCTTCCATCAGGGGAGGACAACCGTTTATCCATCGGTAGAGGGTTTTCCACGCGGTTTCGGGTTTGCTCAATGGCTGGTAAAGCAAAGCCAGCTCGGCCTTGCCATAAATTCTTGGAATAAACATTTTTGAGTTATGAGTTTTAAGTTATGAGTTATGAGTTGGGATTATGTAGTACATAATGCAGAGACATCATGGAGTCCATGATTGGTATGAACAAAGATAGGAAATAAAGACTACAAAAGCAAGCAAATACCAATCTTTTTCACCTTTATCAGTACATAAAAGGACATAGCAGGACATAACAGGACATTGCCTGTCATGGAGGCATTATCTTTGTATCGTCATCCGGAAGACACCCACAAAAAACTCAAAACTCATAACTCATAACTCAAAAAGCCTATGCCACTCAATTACAGTATTGCCATGTTGCCTAACCCGATGGAGAAGAACGACCCTCACAAGGCCTATGCGAAAGCCCAAATCAACGGTGAATTGTCCCTCAAGGAACTCTCCAAGGAAGTCGCCAGTAAGTCAACCGTCCATGCGGCCGATGTGTATGCCGTCCTCATCGCCACTACCGAATCCATGCTCACCGCATTGAAGGCCGGTAAGCAGGTGAACTTCGGAGAACTCGGCAAGTTCCGACTCCAAATCAATAGCAAGGGTGCGATTACCGCCGAAGACTTTTCTGTGGACAATATCACCGGTGTTGTCATCCAGTACGTGCCGGGAGAAGACTTGAAGACCATCTTCCAAGGACTGGAGTTCCGTTTGGTAGCCTCACGTGCTGCCCAGGCTGCCTTGCTCCGCGCTCAGAAGAAGGGTGAAACCACCGTCGATTTGAGCAAGCCGGGAGATGATGAGGAAGAAGCAGCGTAAACTCGTAGGGGCGGGGTCTGCCCGCCCTGATAACATCCACCGTCATCCACCGCCCCTACGGAAAATCATAACGCAAAAAGGTCATCAAGGTCATCAGTAATCAGAAAATCAAACATCATACATCATACATCATACATCAAACATCATACATCATACATCAAACATCATAACTCATGGAAAACAAATCTGTCTGGGGAAAAATTCTCCACATCGTCATTACCGTATTGACCGCTATTGCCACTACCTTCGGCGTGACTTCCTGCATGGGAGTATAGCAAAAAAGAAAAGAGGATGCTCCTTGCGGGGGCATCCTCTTTCTTCGTTTGTACCTGTTCTTATTTCTTAATCAACTTGCCGTTTTCCAAAGCGATGGTGTAGCTCTGTCCCTTCTTGGTCTTGAAAGAAAGAGTCTGTTCGCCATAGCGGATGTTGCAAGGCTGAGCGGCATTCGAGGTGATGATGGCTTCCTTCAACTGGCCGTTTGTCCAGCACAAGTCCACTTCGAAGTTACCACGGGCCAACAAGCCTTCTACCGAACCTTCTGCCCATGCATCAGGAAGCGCTGGGAGCAACTGGATGAAGCCCATGTGGCTCTGGAGCAACAACTCGGTCACACCGGCTGTACCGCCAAAGTTACCGTCGATTTGGAAAGGTGGGTGAGTGTCCCAGAGATTGTCCAATGTACCGTTCTTCAAGAGATTGCCGAAGAGCTTGTAAGCGTGGTTGCCGTCCTGGAGGCGTGCCCATTGGTTGAGCTTCCAACCCATACTCCAACCGGTAGCGCCATCGCCGCGGTGTTCGAGCACGATGCGGGCTGCCTTGGCCAGTTCAGGAGTAGTAATCGGAGAGAGGGTATGTCCCGGATGCAGACCGAAGAGGTGGTTCACATGGCGGTGTTCGTCCTTCGGGTCGTCGATGTCGCGCGACCATTCCATCAACTGACCGTAGCGGCCTGTCTGATAAGGAACGAGCTTGTCGAGCACTTCCTGCCATTGCTTGCGTGGCTTGGCATCTACGCCGAGAGCCTTCGCTGCATCGATGGCATTGAGGAGGATTTCGCGGATAACGGCATGAACGAAGGTAGCGCCTTGGTCTACCGGACCGTGTTCCGGTGAAGTGGAAGGAGCGGCTGTATAGCTACCGTCCGGACGCTTCCAAAGGAAGTCCACACAGAAATCGGCACTGCTCTTGATGAGGTCGTAACCCACTTCCTTCAAGAACTGCTTGTCGCGGGTATAGTCGTAGTATTCCCAAACGTGGGTAGCGAGCCACGGACCCGCCATCGGGTTGAAGTTCCATGACATGTCCTGACTGCTCAACGGGCTGGCGAAGCCGAAGATGTTGCCCGAAATGGATGCCGTCCAGCCACGGGCACCGAAGTAAGACTGAGCCACCTTTTCGCCCGGCTTCACGAGGGTACGGATGAAGTCGATGAGCGGCCAGTTACATTCAGCCAAGTTGGTAGGACAAGCCGGCCAATAGTTCATCTGTACATTGATATTGTTATGATAGTCCACACGCCAAGGACCGTCTACACCATTCGCCCACATACCTTGCAAGTTGGCCGGCATATTGCCCGGACGGGAGCTGGCGATGAGCAGGTAACGGCCGTATTGGTAGTAGATTTCTTCCAACTTGTAGTCAGGCTTTCCCTTGCGGTAGCTGGCCAGACGCTTGTAGGTCGGGAGGTCGTAGATGCTAGGATATTCCAGTGTCATCGGCGCATTCGGATTGAGGCTAATCTTCACGCGGTTGAAGAGGCTCAGGTAGTCTTCCTGATGGCGTGCCTTCAGTTCGTCATAGCTACGGGCTGTAGCTGCCTTCATCATGGCATCGGTAGTAGCCACCGGATTCACACCCACGTATGCCTTCGGGTCCTTGAAGTCGGGATTGAAGTTAATCTTGTAGTCGGTGTCGGCTGTCAGGATGAAGATGACTTCGTCTGCACCTTGAGCCACGAGCTTGCCATCGGCAGTAGCCTTCACGTTACCGCCCTTGTGCTGGGCTTGGATGCGGAGGGCGAATTCCATGCCGTTGTTCTTCAGCTTACCGGTGTAGAGCAAGCCCTTGTCGCCATCGGCCACCATCTTTCCTTCGGCTTCCGGATTGCCCGCATAGCTGAATGTGAGGTTCTGCTTGCCCGGTTGGTCGGCAGTAAACTTCCACACCATGGCACTGTCCGGATAAGAGGCAAAGTAACTGCGTTCGTACTTCACGCCATCCTTCTGGAAGCTGACCACCACTCTGGCAGAATCGATGGAGAGGACGCGCTTGTAGTCGCTCATGCCGATTTCGCTCAGACCGGTTTCGATGTAGGCTTCACCGAGGGTGGTGTAAGAACCGAAGCGGAACGGCTGTTCGCTATAGTCTTCGTATCCGGCAAGGCCGTTGAAGTTCTCGCGTGTCAGCTTGGCTGCCTTGTCCAAGTCATTGTCCACGAATGCCTGGCGGATTTCCGGAAGGAGATGAGCCGATTCCTTGTTCACGTTCCAGTAGTAGTCAGCCCCCTTGGCGGTGTTCGGGCCACCACGCCACAAGGTCTTTTCGTTCAGGGTGATACGTTCAGCAGCTACCGAGCCGAAGATGTTGCCCCCGAAGCTACCGTTACCGATAGGCAACGAGCGTTCTTCCCACTCACGGTCGGCACTGTAGTTATAGAACGAAGCCACGCCGCCCAATTGGCAAGGCTTGTCGAACCAGATACTCAGACCTTTTGTCAGATCAGTGGTTTGTGCCTGCAAGGAAGAGGCAGCAAACAATGCGCTAATGAGATAAAGTTTTTTCATATAGTTTGGTTTTAAAGATAGATTAATGTCGATAATTGTTCTTCAGCAAACATCTCGTTGGACACTTCCCACAGCTCCTTGGAGGTCAGTGCCTCGATGCGTCGGAAGACTTCCTGAGGGTCGTCCATCTTGTTGTAATGCAGGAATGTCTTGGCCATCCCCAGGGCTGTACTTTCGGCATTGTCCCGTGCCACCCCGATTTGTCCGATAATCTGCTTCTTGGCTGCATTCAGCTGGTTGGTGCTCAATGGCTTTTCGCAGAGGCGTTTCAGCTCCTTCTTGACCAGTCGGATGCATCGGTCCACATGGTCGTGTTCCGTGCCAAAATAGATGCAGAATACGCCCGTATCGGTGTAGGACGTAAGGTTGGCCTCCACATTGTACACCAGTCCGCTCCGTTCGCGCAGAGACACGTTCAACCGGCTGTTCATCCCCGGACCGCCCAGAATGTTGTTCAGCAGATAGAGGGCTGTCCGCTTTTCGTCATGGGCATCATAGCCTCTGCTGCCTATCATCACATGGGCTTGATGGGTATCCCGATGCAAGGTCAGGCTTCGGGGGACATAGAGGTCGGGACGTCTGCGCGAATATGATTCGGTAGACGGGGCTACATCTGCCGTGGCCCTTTCCACCAACCGGACTACCCGCTTGAAGTCCACATTGCCTTGCACGAAGAAAACCACGTTCTCCGGGCGGTAATACCGGGAGGTGAAGCGGAGGGTATCTTCGCTCTTGAATTGGTGCAATAAATCGGGCTTGCCCAAGATGTTCCTTCCGAGGGGATGGTTGGGGAAGAGCAGTTCTTCGAAGTCATCGAAAATCAGTTCCGACGGGCTGTCCTCGTAACTCTGTATCTCGTCGATAATCACCTCCACTTCCTTGTCAATCTCCTGTTGGGGGAAGGTGCTGTGAAAGACAATGTCTGCCAGCAGTTCCACCGCACGGGGGAAATGTTCGGCCAGGAAAGCGCTGTATACGATGGTTTCTTCCTTGTTGGTATACGCATTCAAGTCACCTCCCACGTTCTCCATCCGGTTGAGGATGTGCCAGGCGTGACGCTTCTTCGTTCCCTTGAAGAGCAAGTGTTCCACAAAGTGAGCCATGCCTTGTTCGTGGTCGGCCTCGTCCCGTGTTCCGGCATCGACGGCAAATCCACAATAAGCCACAGCCGACTGATTGGGAGCATGGATAATGCGTAATCCGTTGGATAATGTATGTATGTTATAAGTCATTTTATTCTTACTTCGTCTTTTGAAAGACAAAAATACAATAAAACTCATTGTTATTCTTCAAAAAATACAGATATTTGTATGTTATATATAAAATTAAGATGGAAAGGATTGGAATATTCTGTTCTGCCGCGGACGATATAGATGCCGTTTATTTTGAAAAGGCTCGCGCACTGGGTGCCTGGCTGGGAGAAAACAAGAAGACATTGGTCTATGGCGGTGCCAATATCGGACTGATGGAGTGTGTGGCCCGGTCGGCCAAGGAGCATGGGGCTTTCATCATGGGCGTGGTGCCTACTAAGCTGGAAGAACGGGGAGCCGTGAGCGACTTGCTCGATGTGACTTTCCGCGTGGACAATCTGAGCGAACGGAAAGACGCGATGCTCCGTGAGTCGGACATTCTGGTGGCATTGCCGGGTGGTGTCGGAACCTTGGACGAGGTCTTTCATGTCATGGCATCGGCAAGTATCGGCTATCATTCCAAGAAGGTCATCTTCTACAATGTGAATGGCTTTTGGGATGAGTTGACGGCTTTTCTGAACCGTTTGAGGGGTCAGCATTTTGCCCGTCGTCCTTGGGAGAATTTCTGTCTTGTAGCGAATAACATGGAAGAATTAACGGAACAACTTAAATAAATATCAACTATGAAGGATTCTATCAATGAATTGTTGAAGAAAGAAGCTCAGGCGGTATTGAATATACCAGTGACTGATGCTTTTGAAGAAGCTGTCAATCTGATTGTCGAACAAGTACATCAGAAGAAAGGCAAGTTGGTTACATCGGGTATGGGTAAGGCAGGTCAGATTGCCATGAACATAGCGACTACTTTCTGTTCAACCGGTATTCCGGCTGTATTCTTGCATCCAAGTGAAGCACAACATGGTGATTTGGGTGTCGTTCAGGAAAACGATGTGATGTTGCTTATCTCCAATTCCGGCAAGACCAATGAAATTGTGGCATTGACCGAGTTGGCACATATCCTGAACCCGAATCTGAAATATATCGTCATCACTGGTAATCCGGACAGCCCATTGGCGAAAAAGGCCGATATCTGTCTGGCCACCGGACATCCGGATGAAGTGTGTCTGCTGGGCATGACTCCGACCACATCGACTACGGTCATGACGGTAATCGGCGATATCCTGGTGGTGGAAACCATGCGCAAGACTCAGTTCACCATCGAGGAATACAGCAAGCGCCATCATGGAGGTTACTTGGGACAACGTTCACGCGAATTGAGTAAATAATTGTCATGAGAAGAGTAATTGGTATTGGAGAAACAATCTTGGACATCCTGTTCAAGAACAACCAGCCTACGGCAGCCGTGCCGGGAGGGTCGGTTTTCAATGGATTGGTCTCATTGGGACGAGCCGGAGTGAATGTCACGTTCATCAGCGAAGTCGGAGGCGATCGTGTAGGTGATATCATCCTGGACTTCATGAAGGACAATGGCATCAGTACAGACAACGTGATGGTTTATCCCGACCGGAAGTCGCCTGTCTCTTTGGCTTTTTTGAATGAAAAGAACGATGCTGAATACTCTTTCTACAAGGATTATCCCAGTCTTCGTCTCGATGTGGACATGCCCGAAGTGACAAGTGAGGACATTGTGATGTTTGGTTCTTTCTATGCCATCACCCCTCAGTTGCGCGATAAAGTGAAGGAATTGTTGGACAAGGCACGCCAGGTGGGAGCCATCATCTACTACGATGTGAACTTCCGCAGCACCCATGCCCACGAAGCCATCAAGCTGATGCCGACCATCCTTGAGAACTTTGAGTATGCCGACATAGTCCGTGGCTCGACCGAGGACTTCGGAAACATGTTCGGTATGACGGATGCCGACAAGGTATACCAGCACAAGATTTCTTACTATTGCCCCCGTTTCATCTGTACCAACGGAGGAGGGGAATTGTGCTTGCGCACGAAGAACTTGAAGAAGGATTATCCGGTTCAGTCCATTCAGACGGTCAGTACCATCGGTGCGGGGGATAATTTCAATGCCGGCTTGGTATTCGGCTTGGTCAAGAACCGCATCCGTAAGGCCGACTTGGACGAACTGACCGAAGCCGACTGGGACAAGATTGTCGCCAGTGGCATGTCGTTCAGTAAAGAAGTCTGTACAAGCTTGGACAATTACATATCCAAGGAATTTGCCGCTTCTCTGTAAAGAGGCCAAGCAGCTTGCAATATCTTGTTCTTGAGCAAAGGGGAATATCCGGGGTGAGCTTCGAAGAAAGCTTGTACTTCCTGATATGCCTCTTTGCTTTTATGGTTTCTAAGCAAGGCACTCGCCCAGTTCTTGGGGAAGAAGATGTCGCCGGTGCGTTGCACTTCCTCCAATATTTCCAGTCCCGGCCGGATGTACTTCACGGCATAAGATTGTCGCAACGGATGGTTGAGATAAGCCAAGGCGCTGGCTGCCCACGGCTCGATGCGTCGGTTCTCGGCCTTCAGAAGCGATTGGAAGAAAGTATCCATCTGCAAGGTATCCGGAGCGACGGCCTGCACGATGAAGTCGAACTGACGGCGTCGGTCGGGATTCGTGATTCTTTCCTGTTGGGTGTCACGGAGGCTTTCATAACGTTCCGGACAATGCAAGGCCAGCTCGTAAGCCAAGGTCATATAGTCGCGCTCGTTCAGCATGGGGTGTGATTGTTCTTTCCATAACTGATAAAGCTTGTCGATGCTCTTCGGTGCCCGGGCATTGGATATCAGGCAACGGATGAGCTGGAGACGGCACGAAGCAAGCGGATGCTTTTTCGACCATTCCCATATTTCTTCTTCCCAGGATGCTTGCCCCAACTGACTGAGCGGAGAACCCAAATATCCGCAAAGGGTAGAGGCTATCAAGGCATTCTTCTCGTTCTTCAAGCCGTTCATCAAGGCTTCCATCCATTCCTTGTCTGAAATCAGGCGGTGCTGATAGTTCTCGTAGAGCGACATGAGAAGCGATTGACGGGCGGTATCGTCCGATGTTTCTTGCCAATGTGCCAACATCCATTCCTTGCTTTCCTCGTCGGGGATGAAGAGTCCATAGCCACGTCCGTCGGTGTTCGGCAAGATGGCTTGGGTGCCCAGAGGAACGGTAATGGCATAGGTTTCATTCGTCAGATTGACTTCCACTGAGGTGTTTTCTTCTGCTCCTTGGAAGGTGATTTGGAAGCTTTGAGGCCATAACAAGCCACGGTTCAACGGGTCTCTTTGTCGAATCTCCAACTGGCCGCATCGGTTGGTAAAGCTGATGTGAGGCATTCCCTTCTGGTTCACCCAAACATCGCTGAAGGTGGCCAAGTCTTCTTCCGTCTTGGCATCGAGGATGGCTATCAAGTCGTCCCAAGTGGCATTGCCGTAGGCATAAGTCTTCAGGTATTCCCGGATGCCTTCCTGATAGGCTTCTTCGCCCATGATTTCCACAAGCTTCTGCATCATGACGGGAGCCTTGTTGTAAATAATGTTGCCATAAATCAGTCCGGCATTGCGCAGATTGTCCAACGGTTGGCGGATGGAATTGCTTCCCGGTGTGCGGTCTTCGGCCAAAGAGGCAGAGGTGTAAGTCTTCATCCAGTTCAGGGAATGGTTGACATTCGGGAAGAGAGGCTCGGTGATGCAAGCCGCAAAGTAATTGGCAAATACTTCCTTGGTCCACACATCGTTGAACCAATCCATCGTCACATAATCGCCAAACCACATGTGAGCCGTTTCGTGGGCGATGAGCTTGGCACGTGCCAATTCCTCGTCGAGGGTAGGATGTTCGCTCAGGAACATGCGGGTATCGTTATACAAGGTCGCTCCCGTGTGTTCCATGCCCCCGTATTGGAAGCCCGGAAGGATGATGAAGCTATACTTGGCAAACGGATAAGGAATGTCGGTATAGTCCTCCAACCAATGAAGGGAGGCGGCCACTTGTTGGAAAATGATGTCCAGTTGAGCCACCTTCTTCGCATCAGTTTCCCGATGATAAGCCGTGAGGATGCGTTCACCATCGGCATATTCCACTTTCTTCAGCTTGCCTGCTACAAAGGAGAACAAGTAAGTGCTGAGTGGTTCGGTAGGGCGGAAGTTGATGAGCTTTCTCTCATTCTTGGCTTCTTCGGATGCAATGGAAGTATTCGATACGGCTTCCCATTCGGCAGGTACTTCGAGTTGGAGGGTGAATTCCGCTTTCAGGTTCGGTTGCTCGAAGCATGGGAAGACGGTGCGTGCACGGTCGGGTACTAATAAGGTATAGAGAAATTCCTCGTTGCGATTGAGCGACTGGTCCCCGGCGATGAAACGGATATTCACTTCGTTCTGTCCTTCAATGGTAGAAGCTTCCGGCAAGACAAGATGTTCGTTCAAGAACGTATACTCCGAAGGCTGACCATTGACGGACACATCCTTTATCTTGTCCGCACTTTCACGGAAGTCGAGGATGATTTCTTGCGGTCTCTGCAAAAGGAAACTGATACGGGCTTCCCCCTCCACCGCCTCCTGTTTCTGCTCAGGGATGGAGAAGGAGAGACCATATCTCAATTCCTTGATTTCTTGTTTGCGGAGTTGGGCAAGCTCCATGGAGATACCCTCTTCGTATAGTTTGTTGGGCTTTTCATGGGTTTGGCAACTGCTAAAGAGAAGACATAACGCTAATGACATGTATTTGAGTGTTTTCATGTAATGAATTTTAGAGGTTAGTCAATAAACGGATGCTCTGCAATCACCTTAAATATCCCTCGTTGGGAAGCGATGAATGCGCCTCCCAATACCCGTTGACCATCATAGAAGACGGCAGATTGGCCGGGAGCAATGGCGGATGCTTCGCTCAAGAAACGAACCAACATCTGTCCGTTTTCAAGCGGAAGCACTTGACAAGGAATCGGCTTACTACGATAACGGATGCGAACCGTCAAATTCGGGCATTCAAGCAATTCCTTCATGTCGGTTATCATGGCATCTTCCACCAGCATATATTCAGCCTTCAAGTCCTCGGCGGTACCTAGCATGACGGTATTCTTCTCGGCATTGATGCGGAGAACATGTGCCGGATGTCCCAAGGCAATACCCAAGCCTTTGCGTTGGCCAATGGTATAATAAGGAAAGCCCTTGTGTTGGCCAATCTTCACGCCTTTGTTATCTACGAAGAATCCCGGGCCTATTTTTGTATCGATGTCAGGAATTTGTTGACGGAGAAAATCACGATAGTCACCTTCGATGAAGCAGACTTCCATACTTTCGCCTCCTTTGGCTTTTGTCTCGAAGCCCTTTTCTTTTAGGTATTCACGGACTTCTTGTTTGGTGTAATTGCCCAAGGGGAAAAGGAAGCGTCGGAGGATTTCTTGAGGCAAGCGCCAAAGAAAATAGGATTGGTCCTTGGTCACGTCATCTCCTGCCACGATGTATTGATGTCCATTTCGTTCTTCCAAACGGCAATAGTGTCCGGTGGAAATCCAGGCACAACCGGTCTTGTCCGCCCATTCGCAAAGAAGACGCTCCTTGAACAAAGGATTGCACATCACGCAAGGATTCGGCGTGCGGCCTTGCATATATTCGTCGATGAAATACTTCACGATGACTTGTTTGAACTCCTCGCGGACATCGGCCACATGGTGTTCGATGCCCAATCGTTCGGCCAAGGCACGGGCTTCGAGGATGAAGTTCGGTTCTTCTTGTTCGGGAGATGAGAAGGCTGATGCCACATCCCAAGTGCGCATGGTCACACCTACCACTTCATATCCTTGTTCCTGAAGCATGATGCAAACGGCAGAGCTGTCTATGCCTCCGCTCATGCCTACCAATACTCTTTTTTCTTTATTCTGCTTGTTCATAGGGGCAAAGATATATATTTTTTTGAAGTCTATTCCTTAATATTCCATTATCTTTGTTACCTTTGTCTTTCAAGAATAGAAATATGAAAGAAGATTTTGACATCAGAGAACAACAGCTCAGCAAGAAGGAACGCGATTTCGAGAATGCCTTGCGTCCACTGAACTTCAGCGATTTCAACGGACAGGATAAGGTGGTCGATAACTTGCGCATCTTCGTGAAGGCGGCTCGACTTCGTGCCGAAGCCCTTGACCACGTGCTGCTTCACGGCCCTCCGGGTTTGGGGAAGACTACACTGAGCAACATCATAGCGAATGAATTGGGCGTAGGATTCAAGGTGACATCCGGCCCCGTACTCGATAAACCGGGCGACTTGGCGGGTGTATTGACCAGCTTGGAGCCGAACGATGTGCTTTTCATCGACGAAATCCATCGCTTGAGCCCCGTGGTGGAAGAATACTTGTATTCGGCCATGGAAGACTATCGTATCGACATTATGATTGATAAAGGTCCATCAGCCAGAAGCATCCAGTTGGAATTGAGTCCGTTTACCTTGGTGGGAGCAACGACCCGTAGCGGTTTGTTAACGGCTCCGCTTCGTGCCCGTTTCGGTATCAATCTCCACTTGGAGTATTACGATGATAGTATTCTTCGACGCATTATTCAACGCTCGGCAAGCATCCTCAATGTGCCTTGCGATGTGGAGGCCGCCGGTGAGATTGCATCGAGAAGTCGAGGCACACCGCGTATCGCCAATGCCTTGCTTCGTCGTGTCCGCGACTTCGCCCAGGTGAAAGGCAACGGACGCATTGATGTGGAGATAGCCCGTTATGCCCTCGAAGCCTTGAACATCGACCGATATGGCTTGGATGAAATCGACAACAAGATATTGACCACCATTATCGATAAGTTCAATGGCGGACCGGTAGGCTTGACCACCATCTCTACAGCTTTGGGTGAAGACCCGGGTACGGTGGAAGAAGTCTATGAACCGTTCTTGATTAAGGAAGGATTCTTGAAGCGTACTCCCCGTGGTCGTGAAGTGACTGAGTTGGCATACAAGCATTTGGGACGTAGTATTTTTAGAGAACAGACATTGTTTGATTGAATGAAGAATGAAAAATGAAGAATGAAGAATTTCCATCCGGACGGCATTCTTCATTTTTCGAGCAAAGCGAGAGATTCTTCATTCTTAATTTAAAGTTATGGCAGGATTAAAATCACTCTTGAAAGACACCGCCATCTATGGCATCAGCAGTATCGTAGGACGATTCTTGAACTACTTGTTGGTGCCTATCTATGCGGCCTCGATGTCAGCGGCATCGGGCGGTTATGGTGTGGTGACCGAAGTATATGCATGGACGGCCTTGCTGATGGTCATCCTCACTTACGGCATGGAAACCACCTTCTTCCGCTTTGTCAATAAAGAAACGGAAGACCCGAAGAAAGTCTATTCCACCGTCTTGACGATGGTAGGTGGCACTTCCTTGCTATTTGCGGTTTTGGGAATGCTCTTCTTGCAACCCATCGCCTCGATGATGGGGTATGCCGAACATCCTTGGTATGTAGGTATGATGATGATTGTGGTGGCAATGGATGCTTTCCAATGCCTACCTTTCTCGTACCTCCGATACAAACGGAAGCCTTTGGTCTTTGCCGGATTGAAGATGCTTTTCATCGTATTGAACATTGCCCTTAACCTTATTTATTATGTAGGGATGGACGGAAGCGATGTCTTCTATGCCTTCTTCTTCAACTTGATTTGTACAACGACCATTATGCTCCTGCTTATCCCCCAACTGAAGTTCGGGGGAGGTTTCGATGCGTCTTTGGCTAAGCGGATGCTGAAGTACGGTTATCCAATATTGATTCTTGGTATTGCCGGCATCTTGAATCAGGTAGCCGATAAGATTATTTTCCGTCATGTCTATCCGGGAGAAGATGCGCAGGTGCAACTCGGTATTTATGGGGCAGCCAGTAAGATAGCCATGATTATGGCGATGCTCACCCAAGCTTTCCGTTACGCTTACGAGCCTTTCGTGTTTGCCAAGAGCAAGGACAAGGATAGTAAGGTGATGTATGCCAATGCCATGAAGTATTTCATTATCTTTACCCTCTTGGCTTTCTTGGCGGTAGTCTTTTATATAGACATCTTGAAGTACATCCTTGCACCTGACTATTGGTCGGGCTTGAAGGTCGTGCCGATTGTCATGATGGCCGAAATCTTCATGGGCGTTTATTTCAACCTTTCCTTCTGGTATAAGCTCATCGACGAAACCAAGTGGGGAGCTTATTTCTCCTTTGCCGGATGTGTCGTGTTGATTGCCATCAATGTATTCTTTGTGCCGATTTATGGTTACATGGCTTGTGCTTGGGCCGGCTTTGCGGGTTATGCCGTGGCGATGTTGCTTTCTTACTTTGTCGGTCAGAAGAAGTATCCGATTCAGTACGACTTGAAGTCGATAGGGAAGTATGTAGCAGCTGCCATTGCCTTGTACCTCGTTTCCGAAGGCTTGCCGTTCGAGAATGTTTGGGTATTGTTGGCTATCCGTACTTGCTTATTGTTGGCATTTGTAGGATATATCGTGAAGAACGATTTCCCGTTACGTAGTTTGCCGGTGATTGGTAAGTATTTCAGATAACGGTGGAGGCTCAATATGATAAAGCAAGACTATCTCCTTCGCATGATTCAGGAAATTATTACCCTCTTGATCAATGCATTATTGAACCGGCAGAAAATACGCAAGGAAAGTTGGGTGGAGTATGATGACATCACTCGCCAAATCTTGGGTGTTCCTTCGGAGAACTTGGTGGGTATGAGTGCGGATGAAATCATCGACCGATACAAAAGTGACCCTAACCAGATGGAAAAAACGGAATTGGCTGCTGTGACCATGCTGAAAATTTCGGATGAAATGGAGGATGAGCAGTTGGTGCAGAAATCGCGTTTGAAGCAAGATGGGCTTGCATTATTGGAGTATGTACAAACAAAAGGCGATACGTTTTCCATTCAGCGGGTAGCGCTTATAGCTATGCTGAAAGGGTAATTCTCTATCAAAGTGTCATTCAGAGCGAAGCGAAGAATCTCGGTAACATCCACTTAATGTACTCGAGATCCTTCGCTTCGCTCTGGATAACAAAAAATGTAGAAATTCTATTTTGACATATTTCCTTTGTCCATAGGAAATTATTCTTTAGGATTTATCAGTTCTTCAACGGCTTGGATGAAAGCTTCGGCTTGAGGATAAAGTTCATCTATTGTTTCTTTGTCGTTATAGATGAAATCATCGTAATCTCCACTTTGTCTTTTTTCAAACAAGGTGTTGAATGTATTCCCGTG
>JAFTTU010000035.1 GCA_017466635.1 Bacteroides sp. | reverse complement strand
GAACTTTGATTTCTTTTGGGTCATATAGATAATATAACCATCAGACTCTCTATATTTCGCGATACCCGAAGTACTGAAATAGAAGCCGTTTTCTACATCAATATCAACACCTTCCAACTGACCTTCTGCAATGATGGTCATGTCAGTGGTGTTCAGTTTTGTCCAAAGAATACCCGGTGCAGCCTTGTCACCATTATAAGCCATGATACAAAGCGTAGTGTCGTCCAACCAGCAGTGTGTATAACGGTATGTCTTATAGGTATTGCTCTGGAAAGGACGTTCTGCAATGACTTCCAATTTACCGTCATAAATGCGGTACTTACCGAAGCGGTCGCCCGATGTCGGAATTTCATAATAGTATCCATCCTTGAAGATAATTTCTTCGTCCAACTTGGCTGTAATGTCGGCACCTGTATTCTTATAGTCGATAACCATGTTCGGATCTGAAATATCCGCTACATTTCTGACAAGGAAAGAAGCCTCGTCCGTACCAGCCTTTACCCAAATATCAAAATACTTTTCTACCGTTTCTTCCGGTTCCGGTTCCAAGCCTGGAGTATCATCGTCACTACAAGATGTAAAACTCCATGCAAACATAGCCACCAAGGCCATCCAATAGATTTTGAACTGTTTCATTTGATTTTATAAATAATTAGTTGATAAATATTCTGAATTTGGCAAAGAAGGAACGACCCGGTTTCTGAAGCATGAAATTGTCGTACAATTCCTTGTCGAATAAGTTATTGCAACCCAATGATACATTGTAGCGTTCGTTGTTCCAAGAATATGAAACCACCACATTGTTCTGATGCTGGGTAGGTATCTTGGATTTACCGTCCAAAGAACCATAAGCTTCCCAAGTGAGGTAGAACCAGTGCACATATTGGTAATGATACCCCAGTTTCAGTTTGTCCCCACGATTAAACACATCTCTGAATATATAGTCTACTTCCGCATTGCTGAACAACCAAGGTCTGTTCGGCAACTTGTTCTTGTAGGTGATAGAAGGCTTTCCGTCTTCCTTATATTTGTTCATATCACGGGCATCCTGATAACTACAGTTCACCTGAATACGCAAGTCATCCTTATATTGGTACGATACTTCGCCCTCAAAGCCCGACACCTTCACACTGGATACATTTTCGTATTGCGACAGACCATCCCTTTCCGAAATGACCAGACGTACATAGTCCGAAGCGTCTCTGATAAAAGCATTGGCTTCATAGCTGAAAAGATGGCTACCGCCCGTTTTCCAAGTACCGAAAACGCCCAGATTGAAGTTTTCGCTATTCTCCGGCTTCAGAATCAGATTAGGCAATACGGTCGTACCGTTACCCAACAGTTCATTGCCCAAAGGTAGTCTCACACTATGCTCGTAAGACGCTTTCAAAGCCAGTTCTTCCAAGAAAGCATACTTGACAGCTGCACCATACCCCCAATAACTCTTGGTCGCTTTCTTGTCCACCTTGTCCGATCCCGATATCCAGGACTCATCCTTCTGTGTCACCATCAGATAGTTGATGTAATCCTTCACGAAGAAAACATTGTTCATCTTCCCGTCCAACAAGGTCTGGCTATAAGAAAGTCCGAGGATATGTTTCGCCAACACGTCATTGGACGGAGAGAACGATGTATCCACCTCATCATAACGCTTGTTGCCCAGTCTGTTCAGCAAGTAATTGAAATTGAGTACATGATTTTCATGAATGGCATAGTCAAAGCCAGCCCGTGCCACCGTTCTGGGGCGCTTGTAATGTCTGATGGACTTACTGTCACCTGTGACTTCATTACGGGTGGTATGGATATAATTGTTGTTCCAATCGTATTTCCGGAAGGCTGTATCCACCGTACACGAATGGTCCCAGGTATACGAAAGCAATGCATTGACATCCAATTGGTCTACGAGGAAATTTCTTTTCTTGTAGGTAGCAGAAATGTTTTGGGAATCGGATTTACGTTTCGCCTCACCATAAACAACGGTCTGGATAGACCCCGTTTGAAGTTCCTTGTCAGTCTTTGAATATGAAGCGGTTACGAAAAAAGCATCCGCCCATTTCTTGTTGGTCACTCCTACTTCCACTTGTCCCAACAAAGAGAAATAGTCATCATGGAAACGTCTTCTTTCTTCGTACACGTATTTTCCTTTCTCCTCGTTCCATACTTCTACATTCTTCACCTTGTAGTCGTTCTTCGAGTAATTGACACTCAGCGTAGGCTTGACGATAATGCCAGCCTTAGGAGTCACGTATTGACCATTGACATTGAACTGGTGAGTATGGAAAGAACCGATGCTATAAGATGCATCCAAAAAGTTCTTCTTCTGTTGATTGGTAATGATATTTACTGCACCACCCAATGCATCCGTTCCTAAATGAGCAGGAACCACACCTTTGTAGATTTCGATACGGTCGATAATGTTAGGAGGAAGATTTGCCAAGGTCACACCCGATCCTTTGGCATCTAGAGGCATACCATCTATAAAATAACGGATGGAGTTACCGGACATCCCATTGATGGACAGATTGAAATCCGATCCCAATCCACCTTCTTCACGTATTTTTACTCCTGTCGTTCTGTTGACAATGGCGCTTAAATTCTGGCTCGTATTAATCAGAGACTTTACATTCAACGCATTTACCGCATAGGCTCCCTCGCGTAGCTGCTGTGACTTGCTCTTACCATAAACATGTACCGACTCCAAGGTAACGGCATCTTCCTTCAAGGTGAAATTCAGACGGCGGTCATCACGCACATCAATTTCTTGTTCTAGCGGCTGATAACCGACCATGGATACCATTACTACGCACTTTCCTTTGTCTACCGATAAGACATACGCTCCCTTTTCATCGGTATAAGTACCGGTGGAAGTTCCCTTCACCGCAACTGCCACGGCAAAAAGCGGTTCTCCGTTGGTATCCTTCACATGTCCTGAAAGTGTCACTTTCTGTTGGGCAAAGGAACAGACAAACATACAAGCCATCATCAATAGGCTTACCATTCTTCGTTTTTTCATTAGTATGCAGATTAAAATCATTATTCATGCCTACAGCGGTATCAACGGCGGAACCTTTCTCACGAGAGATTCCGCCCGATGATATAGCCTACCAAGTTCGAGAGTTTCATGTGTTACAAATGCTCCATTATATGCTTGGCCACATATGGATAGATCCTATCATTGCATCGTGCAAAAGATTCAGTTACACAAAAACTCTACGGGAATAAAATAGACGATTAGTACCTTTCTTCGTGATGATGAAATGTATTGCGTCCCTCAGCTTTTATTACCCGAAAGCTAATAAACAAATGAAGTTGGCAGGTCTTCTGGCTTGTTCCATCTTTGATGCCTTCCCATCCTTTCGGACAGTGGCTTTAGTAGTATCAAAGACATATTCAAGGAACTTACAGCAGCGGTGTCTGCTCAGGATTTTCACCTGATTCCCTTTTCACTCATGCCTCAAGAATAGAGGTATGAGCACCAAATTCGAAGGCAAATATACAGAGGTTTTTTGATAAAACAAACATTATTGAAGTTTTTTTCTACCCATCTATGAACCCCTATACCTTATATATATGACCTTTATTTTTTTTGGTAATAATATACTTGATGATACTTTAACTTCCCCCTTGTGAAGGGGGCTAGGGGGATGTTCCGTCCGCATGGCATCACATGTCCTATGGAACATCCCCCTGCCCCCCTTCATAAGGGGGAGACAAAACTTTTGTGTCAACAAATATATTGTTTCCTAGATTATTTTTCCACATTTTCCCTACATTCCTACATCGTATCTGATAATCAGACATATATACCATGTAGGGAACATGTAGGGAACTTTTTCCCTACATGATTGCAATCGTTTTATAATTACCTGAAATAGTACATATACACATAAACCTCTAATATTCAGTATATATACTATTTTTCTAATATTTCTATTCGTAAATCAACAGTGTTGTTTCTACGTTCAACGGTGGTGAATACTCATTCATCAGTGTTGAACGGCAATTCAACATTGATGATTATAGTATATGAATAAATCTGAATGTTTTAAGAATGAAGGGAAAATGAGTTTATATGTAGGGAAAAGGTGATTTATTGCCTCATTTAGAGGATAATCTACCAACAAAAAGCCCTTGTCAGTAAAAACCGACAAGGGATTAATTAGATAATAAGGAAGACTAATGCATTTTACATCGCCTCTTCCACTTCGCTCTTGATGCGGGCAAATTCCGCCTTCAAGTCACATGTTTGTTTGTTCTTAATCTTATTCCATACCAAAGAAGCTGGGTCGAAGAGAAGTTTTCCGAATTGCAAGGCAGGGTATTCTTTCTTGCCATCAACAACTGTAACCCATGTCATGCCGTCCATTTCGTTTTCGAGGATGGTACCGAGTGCCAAGCCAATGCTTTCCCATGCGGTACGTTGGTTGGCTTGAATCTTTCCACCATCCACTAACTTCTGTAGCTTTTCGATATCGGCTTCTTGTGAAGTGAAATCTTTGGTCAATGTCTTCTTGACGTTGGTCGATGCCCATTCGAATGCTGCATTGACTTCACCGATTTCGAGAACACGGATAGGGATGATTTCCTTTCCTTCCTTGCCGGTACGAACTTTGAGTGTACGTATGATATCTTCCGCAGGAGTACGTTCATCGCCTTTGGCTACGGTAAACGAACATTCAAAGCTGATATCGTCCTTGCCTGTTACCCAGAAATGAGTGGTATACCATGCACCTTCTTCCTGAAACGTCTCTGCACTATAGGCACACTCCCACTCTCCTACCTTGATGGAGGTAGAGGTAGGATTCTGCTTCAACTCATAGTTGATACATTGGCGTCCATAATCCTTGGCGTTATCTTTATAAGCAGAAATGCGGAAATTGCCGCTCCACTTGTTGGGATTATAGAATAGGAAAGATTCTTCCGTATCTTCGAATTCAGACCAAGTGGCAGGGTACTCCAAGGAGAACCATCCGCCAGGAGAAATATATTTCATATTTTAGTTATGAGTTATAAGTTATGAGTTTTGAGTCTTTTCAGTTATGAGTGATGAGTAATGAATCGACATCGTGGGATAACCTATAACTCAGAACTCATAACTCAGAACTCTCAAATTATCTTACCGCAATGCTTTCAATTTCCACCAAAGCACCCTTCGGGAGAGCCTTTACAGCAAATGCCGAACGAGCCGGGAAATCGCCTTCGAAATAAGTAGCATATACCGCATTCATTTCAGCGAACAAAGACATGTCTGCCAAGAAAACGGTAGTCTTCACGATATTGGCGGTAGTCAAACCTGCTTCTGCCAATACATTCTTGATGTTTTCAAAGCATTGAGTAGTCTGTTCTGCTACACCGCCCGGAGCAAATTCACCGGTTGCCGGGTCAACTGGGAGTTGGCCTGAAAGGAATACCATACCGTTTGCTTCAATTGCTTGACTATAAGGACCGATAGCTGCTGGAGCCTTTTCTGTAAAAATCACTTTTTTCATAATTCGTAAATGTTATAAAGTTATCAGTTTAAATTTTGGGCTAAATTAGTACTTTTTTGAGAGGTAGTTGCAAAAAAAACGAGTTATTTTATGTGTAATTTAAAAAAAAGAGCTACTTTTGTGCATCCTAAATATCCGACAGTCTTTCTGACGTCGTATTTTAAGAAATCAATTACACCTTTAATTATCATTAAGTAATGACCAGTTGGAATAACTCTAATTGGATTGTTGTATGATAATACACAAGTAACAACGAAATTTTCATTAATTTACATAATATCTATGTATAACATTATTCAATTGAACGACATGGAATTGTCGGAATTGCAATCGATTGCCAAAGAGTTGGGAATCCAGGGCGTAGACACCATGAAGAAAGACAGTCTTGTATATGGCATCTTGGATGAACAAGCCATTGCCCAAGCAAGCAAAAGAACAAGCAATAAAGAAAAAGCGGCTAATAAAGACAAGGAAAGCCAACCACGAAAGCGCTCACGCATCAGTGTGAAGAAGGAAGGTGACAAGGTTTATACAGCTACCCAGGACAAAGCACAGAAGCTTGAAGCCAACACACCGGAAGTTCCTGCCAAGTCTTCTCCATTCAATGCAGAGAATGCTCCAGCCAATGAAGTGGTAGAGAATGTTGCTCCGGAAGCTAAAGCTGAAACAGAAGCTGTTGTTGAAACAAAACCGGCTCCAAAGAAGCGTGGACGAAAACCGAAAGCTGAAAAGATGACTGAACAGGCTGCTGCCCAACCGGAAGCCAACGCTGAAATGGCAGAACCGAAAGAAGCGGAAAATGATTACATCCCTGAACAAGAAATGCCTGCAGCAGTAGGTGGTGATGATTTCATTGCCATTGAAGACTTGCCTTCTGAAAAGGTTGAATTGCCAAGTGAACTTCTCGGTAAGTTCGAAGCAACCAAGGGTGAAGCCAATGCTCCTAAAATGCAGAACCGCAACCAGAAGAATAACAACAATAACAATCAGAATCAGAACCAGAATACTCCGAACAACCAAGCTCCTCAAAACCCGAACGAAGTTCCACAACAGGAACAACGTCGTCCGCAGGAAAAGCAATACGATTTTGATGGTATCTTGAGTGGTATCGGTGTACTCGAAATCATGCAGGATGGTTATGGTTTCTTGCGTTCTTCGGATTATAATTACCTTTCATCTCCAGATGATATCTATGTATCCCAATCACAAATCAAGCTCTTCGGCTTGAAGACCGGTGATGTGGTAGAAGGTCCGATTCGTCCGCCAAAGGAAGGCGAAAAGTTCTTCCCGTTGGTGAAGGTTTCCAAAATCAATGGTTTGGACCCTTCATTGGTACGTGACCGTGTTCCTTTCGACCACCTTACTCCTCTCTTCCCGGACGAAAAGTTCAAGTTGTGTAAGGGAGATGGCAAAGACAATGCATCGGCTCGTGTAGTAGACCTCTTCTCTCCTATCGGTAAGGGACAACGTGCATTGATTGTAGCTCAGCCTAAGACCGGTAAGACCATCTTGATGAAGGACATTGCCAATGCCATCGCAGCCAACCATCCGGAAGCTTACATGATTATGTTGCTCATCGATGAACGTCCGGAAGAAGTAACAGATATGGCACGTAGCGTCAAGGCAGAAGTCATTGCTTCTACTTTCGACGAACCGGCTGAACGTCACGTGAAGATTGCTGGTATCGTATTGGAAAAGGCGAAGCGCATGGTGGAATGTGGTCACGATGTGGTGATTTTCCTGGATTCCATCACTCGATTGGCACGTGCTTATAATACGGTATCTCCGGCATCGGGTAAGGTGCTCTCGGGTGGTGTGGATGCCAATGCACTCCATCGTCCGAAGCGTTTCTTCGGTGCAGCCCGTAACATTGAAGGAGGTGGTTCATTGACCATCATTGCAACTGCCTTGATTGATACAGGTTCCAAGATGGACGAAGTTATCTTCGAAGAATTCAAGGGTACCGGTAACATGGAATTGCAGCTCGACCGCAATTTGAGCAACAAGCGTATCTTCCCGGCTGTCAACTTGATTGCTTCAAGTACACGTCGTGACGACCTCTTGTTGGACGAACAGACATTGAACCGCATGTGGGTACTCCGCAAGTATCTGTCGGATATGAACCCTATCGAAGCCATGACGTTCTTGAAAGGTCAGTTGGACAATACCCGAAACAACGAAGAATTCTTGATGAGCATGAATTCATAAGACATAAAAAAAGAGGTTCCGAAATGAGAACCTCTTTTTTATTTGCTTGAATCAGAAAGGTAAATCATCCTTTTCATCACCTGCCGAGAAATCTACCGGAGCAGCACTCATCGGTGGGAAAGGTACATCGGCATCTGCCGGAGCAGGCTGTTGGGCAGCTACTCTTTCTACCTTCCATGCACGGATACTGTTGAACCAACGGCCCTGCCATTCGCGGGCATCAATATCGAAATGAACGGTCAGTTCTTCGCCAACCTGAATATTGAACTGATTGATCTTGTCTTCACCGAATACATCGAAACACATCTTTCGAGGATATTGGTCGTGAGTCTCGATTACGTATTCCTGTACTTTCCAAGCGTTGCCAGTCTTTGATACACCGCCTCTTGGCTCGAGTACGGCAATTACTTTTCCTGATAATTCCATTGTTCGATTCATTTAAATTTGATGCGAAAGTACTCTTTTTGTTTGAATGTAGCTAATTTTTAGCGTATTTTTTGTAAACGGTATGCAAAGTTTTTATTACCTTTGGCAGATTAAATTTTATAATAAACTGATAACAAATAAAATACTATACTACCTATGAAATTCATTGTCTCAAGTACAGGACTTTTCAGTCATTTGCAGGCTATCAGCCGTGTTATTAACTCTAAGAATTCATTGCCGATATTGGATTGTTTCCTGTTGGAATTGACCGACGGAACCTTGTCCATCACTGCTTCGGACAGTGAAACTACACTCACTACTTCTATCGAAACCAATGAAGCGGATGGCGATGGCCGTTTTGCCGTCAACAGCAAGACTATCCTGGATGCATTGAAGGAAATTCCTGAACAACCGTTGACTTTCGAAGTAAACGAGAGCTTGGAAATCATTGTGAAGTATCAGAATGGTAAATACAGCCTCATGGGTCAGCATGCCGATGAATATCCACAGGCTGCCAACTTGGGAAGCAATGCGGTACACGTATCGTTGGAAGCTTCTGTATTGATGAACGGCATTACCCGTTCCCTCTTCGCTACTGCTGATGATGAACTTCGTCCGGTAATGAACGGTGTTTATTTCGACATCACTACCGAAGACATTACTTTCGTGGCATCCGATGGTCATAAGTTGGTACGCAACAAGACCTTCAAGGCCCGTGGCATTGAAAAGGCTGCTTTCATCCTTCCGAAGAAGCCTGCTACCCTTCTCAAGAACCTCCTTCCGAAAGAAATGGCTGATGTACAAGTTGATTTCGATGACCGTAATGCTGTATTTACCTTGGAAAATTACACCATGACTTGTCGTTTGATTGAAGGACGTTATCCGAACTACAATTCGGTGATTCCATCCAACAATCCTCATAAGGCAACCATCGACCGTGCTGCTTTCATGAGTGCCCTGAAGCGTGTATCGGTGTTCTCTTCAGCTGCCAGCAGTTTGATTAAGCTCCGTCTGGACATGAATACCATCCAGATTTCGGGTCAGGACATTGACTTCTCTACTTCGGCAGAAGAAACATTGATGTGCCAATACGAAGGCAATCCGATGAGCATTGGTTTCAAATCAACCTTCTTGATTGATATCTTGAACAACATGGCATCACAGGAAGTGGTATTGGAATTGGCAGACCCTTCTCGTGCAGGTGTCCTCGTTCCTGTGGAACAGAACGAGGAAGAAGACTTGTTGATGCTTTTGATGCCAATGATGTTGAACGACTAAACGTTATCAGACAATGAAACTGAATCTTAAGAACCCGTTGGTTTTCTTCGACTTGGAAACCACGGGTACCAATATCAATGCAGACAGAATCGTAGAAATCTGTTATTTGAAAGTTTATCCGAACGGAAATGAGGAGAGCAAGACCCTCCGCATCAATCCTGAAATGCACATACCGGAAGCTTCTTCGGCTATTCATGGCATTTACGATGCGGATGTAGCCGATTGCCCTACTTTCAAGGATGTAGCCAAGAAGATAGCGGCCGATATAGAAGGTTGTGACTTGGCAGGATTCAACTCCAACCGTTTCGACATCCCTGTGTTGGCAGAAGAATTCCTTCGTGCCGGTGTGGATGTGGACTTGATGAGACGCAAGTTTGTCGATGTTCAGGTGATTTATCACAAGTTGGAACAACGCACTCTTTCTGCTGCCTATAAATTCTATTGTGGAAAGAATCTGGAAGATGCCCATACGGCAGAAGCCGATACCCGTGCTACTTACGAAGTGCTGAAGGCACAATTGGACCACTATCCGGAAGTGTTGGAAAATGACATTGCCTTCTTGTCCAATTATTCCAGCTTCAACAAGAACGTGGACTTTGCCGGCCGTATCGTGTACAACGAGCAAGGTGTGGAAGTATTCAATTTCGGCAAGTACAAAGGCATGTCCGTGGCCGAAGTCCTGAAAAGAGACATCGGTTATTACGGTTGGATTATGCAAGGTGACTTTACCTTGAACACCAAGAATGTATTGACTAAAATCAGATTACGGGAAACGGGATTAGTGAAATGAGCATGAAAGGAAAAAAGATAGTATTAGGTATTACCGGAAGCATAGCCGCCTACAAAGCGGCTATACTCATAAGAGGACTTATTAAAAAAGGGGCGGAAGTGCAAGTGGTGATTACACCTGCAGGAAAGGAATTCATTACGCCCATCACCTTGTCGGCTTTGACTAGCAAGCCGGTTATCAGCGAATTTTTCTCTCAAAGGGACGGTACTTGGCATAGCCATGTGGATTTGGGTCTTTGGGCAGATGCCATGGTCATTGCTCCTGCCACTGCCAGTACCATTGGAAAGATGGCGCATGGAGTAGCAGACAACATGCTCATTACCACCTATCTTTCCATGAAGGCGCCTGTATTTGTGGCTCCTGCCATGGACTTGGACATGTTTGCCCATCCGTCCACTCAAAAGAATCTGGACATTCTCCGCTCCTATGGAAATCACATCATCGAACCGGGAGAAGGCGAATTGGCCAGTCACTTGGTGGGTAAGGGACGCATGGAAGAACCGGAAAAGATTGTCGAAGTGCTCGAAGCTTTCTTTGCCCAACAACAGGATTTGAAGGACAAGAAGGTAGTCATCACTGCCGGACCGACTTACGAAAAGATTGACCCGGTACGTTTCATCGGTAACTACTCGTCGGGTAAGATGGGTTATGCGTTGGCCGAAGAATGTGCTGCCAGAGGCGCTCAAGTTACCTTGGTCAGTGGTCCTGTTACCTTGAAGGCTCATCATCCGAACATTTGCCGCATCGATGTGGAAAGTGCACAGGAAATGTACGAAGCTGCCAAGGAAGCCTTTGCCGATGCCCATGCCGGTATACTGTGTGCTGCCGTGGCCGACTTCACTCCTGACCATGCTGCCGACCATAAAATCAAGCGGGAGAAAGATGATTTGGTACTTCAACTGAAACCTACCCAAGACATTGCTGCCGCTTTGGGAGCCTCGAAGAAGGAAGACCAGACATTGGTAGGCTTTGCATTGGAAACGAATGACGAAGCAGCCAATGCACAATCCAAACTACAGCGGAAGAACTTCGATTTCATCGTGTTGAACTCGCTGAACGACCAAGGAGCAGGTTTCCGGGTAGATACCAATAAGATTACAATCATCGACCGTGATGGTGCTACTCCTTATCCGTTGAAAAACAAGGCAGAAGTAGCCAAGGACATTATCGACCGATTGGTAGCAAGCATGAATAAATAAGAACTATGTTACAATCCATTCATATACAGAACTATGCGCTGATAGAATCCCTGGATATCGATTTCCATCCTGGTTTCTCGGTCATTACGGGTGAAACCGGTGCCGGTAAATCCATCATCTTGGGAGCCATCGGTTTGTTGGTAGGCCAACGTGCGGATATCAAGGCCATCAAGACCGGTGCCAACAAATGCATTGTGGAAGCCCGTTTCAATATCCGTTCCTACCAGTTGGAATCCTTCTTTGAAGAGCATGACATGGAATACGAGAACGGTGAATGTATCCTTCGTCGTGAGCTTTATGCTTCGGGAAAGAGTCGGGCATTCATCAATGATTCTCCTGCCTCGTTGGTTCAGATGAAGGAACTGGGAGAAAAGTTGATTGATGTGCATAGCCAGCACCAGAACCTGTTGCTGAATCACGAAGACTTCCAGCTGAGTGTCTTGGACATCCTGGCACATGACGAAGAAGAATTGCAGACCTATCAGGGACTGTATGCGGAATACAAGAAAGTGTCCCGCGAATTGGCCCGTCTTCAGGAACAGGCGGAAAAGAACCGTCAGGACGAAGACTACATCCGTTTCCAGGTACAGCAATTGGATGAAGCCAACCTTCAGGAAGACGAACAGGAAGCCTTGGAACAGGAAGCCGAAACATTGAGTCATGCAGAAGAAATCAAGTCCGGTCTGTATAAAGTGGACCAGCTCATGGCTTCGGACGAAATGAACCTTCTTTCTGCCACCAAGGAATGTATGCAGACTTTGCAGGGAATCAGTAGAGTGTATGCACCGGCACAAGAATGGATAGACCGTCTGAACAGCTGTTTCATCGAACTGAAAGATTTGTCGCACGAAATCATCAACGGTGCTGAGGAAGTGGAGTTCAACCCTACCCGATTGGAATTTGTGAATGAACGTTTGAACTTGATTTACACCTTGCAGCAGAAGCATCGTGTTTCCACCATCCGTGAACTCCTGACCATCGCCGATGATTATCGTGCCCAGTTGAATGACATTACTTCGTCGGACGACCGGATACAGGAACTGACCCGACTGAAGGAAGCCACTTTCAAGCAGGTATTGGAACAGGCTTCGGTAATGACGAAGCTCCGTACACAGGCAGCCAAGGAAATAGAACTGCAGATGCAGGCCTATTTGGTACCGCTGGGTATGCCTAACGTCCGCTTTGCAGTGGAGATGCAAGGAAAGAAAGAGCCCGATGCCCATGGCATGGACAAGGTTACTTTCCTCTTCTCGGCCAATAAGAACGGTCAGTTGCAGAATGTCGCTTCCATTGCTTCGGGCGGTGAAATAGCGCGTGTCATGCTTTCGTTGAAGGCGATGATTGCCGGTGCGGTGAAATTGCCGACTATCATCTTCGACGAAATCGATACGGGTGTATCCGGTTCCATCGCCGAAAAGATGGCTTTGATTATGCAAGAAATGGGGAAGGCCGACAGACAAGTCATCAGCATCACCCATTTGCCTCAGATTGCTTCCAAGGGGCAGACGCATTATAAAGTATATAAGGAAGACACGGAAGTGGGAACCAACAGCCACATCCGTCAGTTGAATCAAGAAGAAAGAATACATGAAATAGCCAACATGTTGAGCGGTGCTACCCTGACAGAGGCCGCACTGAACAACGCCAAGGCATTATTAAACAATGAATCGATATGATGACAGAAAAAAGTGAAATGATATTCGGTGTTCGTGCCGTCATCGAAGCCATTCAGGCTGGAAAGGAAATCGACAAGATTTTGATTAAGCGCGATATCCAGAGTGATTTGTCCAAGGAGCTTTTCGCCGTATTGAAGGGTACATTGATTCCGGTGCAACGTGTTCCGGTGGAACGCATCAACCGCATTACCCGTAAGAATCACCAGGGTGTGGTTGCCTACATTTCTTCCATCACTTATCAGAAAACGGAAGACCTCGTGCCGTTCCTGTTCGAAGAAGGCAAGAATCCTTTGTTCATTATGCTGGACGGAATCACCGATGTGCGCAACTTCGGTGCCATTGCCCGTACTTGCGAATGTGCCGGTGTGGATGGTATCATCATCCCTGCCAAGAACAGTGTAACCGTCAATGCCGATGCCATCAAGACTTCGGCAGGTGCATTGCATACCCTTCCGGTTTGTCGTGAACAGAGCTTGACACAGACCATCAAGTTCCTGAAGGATAGCGGTTTCAAGATTGTGGCAGCTACCGAAAAGGGAGATTATGACTATAGCAAGGCCAACTACTTGGACCCTACTTGTATCATCATGGGTGCGGAAGACAAGGGTGTATCCTACGAACACTTGGCGCTTTGCGATGAATGGATAAAGATTCCTATGATAGGTAAGATAGAGTCGTTGAATGTATCTGTAGCTGCCGGTGTATTGATTTACGAAGCAGTGAAGCAACGTGGCTTTGCTACAGAAGAATAAAACTATGGACATGAAGAAAACCTTATGGATTATGACTTGCTGCCTGATAGCCCAGTTGGCATCGGCACAAGCGCCTAAATGGGCTGATAAAGCGAAGAAAGCTGTTTTCTCCGTCGTGACATACGATAAGGAAAACAAAATCAAGGGTACCGGTAACGGATTTTACATCGATGCGAAAGGCGCTGCCTTGTCGGACTATACCTTGTTCGAAGGAGCTGAACGTGCCGTCATCATCAATGCCGACGGCAAGCAGTTGGATGTAAACCGTATTCTCGGAGCCAACTCGATGTATGATGTGGTGAAGTTCAATACAGCCATCGACAAGAAGCAGGCGACACTCACTCTGGCTGCCCAACCGGCCAAGGTAGGTGAAACCGTGTACTTGCTTCCCTACTCTACCCAGAAAGCCACTACCCTTCAGTCGGGTAAGGTCACTGCTGTAGACAGCATCGGTAGCCACTTCTACTATACCCTGGAAATGAAGACCGGCGAGAAGACCATCAGTTGCCCGATTATGAACATCAATGGAGAAGTGTTGGGTCTGATTCAGAAGAATGCATCGGACGACAGCATGGAAAGCTATGCCCTTGGTGCAAGCTACGGTGCATCGCTCAGCATCTCGGCTTTGTCCATGAACGATGGTGCCTTGAACAAAATCGGTATCAAGAAAGCATTGCCCGACACCGAAGACCAGGCGTTGGTATTCCTCTTCATGTCAGCCGAACAGATGGATAGAGACAGCTATTTGAGCCTCTTGAACGACTTCCTGGAACAATATCCTAACAGCATGGAAGGCTATATCCGCCGTGCCAATTATTACATGTTGAGTGAAGACGAAGCCCAACAAGCATTGGCCGATGCAGACCTGAAGAAAGCATTGGACGTTGCTACCGCCAAGGATGAAGCAAACTACCAAGTGGCGAAGGCCATTTATGGTCATGTACTCTCGTTGCAAGGAAAAGAACCTTACAAGGAATGGACGTTGGACAAGGCCTTGGAGTTGGCTCGTAATGCCGTACAGACTAGCGGACAACCGCTTCACATCCAGTTGGAAGGTGACATCCTCTTTGCACAAGGCAATTACGCCGAGGCCTTCGTAAGCTATGACAAAGTAAACCAAAGTCCGATGGCTTCTGCCGCTACTTTCTACTCAGCTGCCAAGACCAAACAATTGATGGAAGGTTCGGACATGAACGAAGTGTTGGCACTGATGGACAAGGCCATCGAAAAGTTGAACAAGCCTTACCTCGGCGAAGCAGCCCCTTACTTCTACGAGCGTGCCGAACTTCGTGCCCAAGCCGGTAAGTTCAGAGAGGCCGTGATAGACTACAACGCCTTCTACGATGCCGTTTCGGGCGATGTAACAGCACTCTTCTACTTCCAGCGCGAACAGGCCGAAATGCAATGCCGCATGTACCAGCAAGCATTGAACGACATCAACAAGGCCATAGAAATGGCACCGGAAGATGTTGATTTCTTGGTAGAAAAGGGTTCCGTACATTTGCGTGTCAACCAATTGGACGAAGCCGTTTCAGTCTTCCGGAAGGCCCTCACCATGGACGACAAGTATGCTGCTGCCTACCGCATGCTAGGCTATTGTCAAGCCCTTCAGAACAACACCAAGGAAGCTTGCGCCAACTTTGCCAAAGCCAAGGAATTGGGTGATGAAGTAGTTGACCAGTTGATTGAGAAGTATTGTAAGTAAGACGATTCGTATCTTTTTACGCTAAAATAGAACTCCTTGCCGATTTTGTTTCGACAAGGAGTATTTTTTTGTAGGGCGTACCGCTTGATGTTTTTGCGGTACGCTAGTCATCATTGGGCTTCTTTATTTTCAATAGGAATTTGTCTATTTTATTAGCTCTTACATACCGTCAAATATAAATCACTATAATTCAATAATTTAACATTTTTCGTCGGGACTTTTCATACTATCACTACACTTTTCGTCGGGACTTTCAAGTAATTGAAGGTAAAAAAGTGTACCGCTGGGTGTTTTTGTACAGCGCTTGAATTGAATATAATCAGTATTTCTTGGCTTTTAATGCCGGTATCTGCTCAAGTAGTTTTTCCAAACGCGATTTTATATTTATAGCTCTGCCTAACTTGGCTTTCTTTCTGCTGTTACGACCATTGTTATGAGGATAACTATCATGTAACTTACGCCAAGAACAGGAGTTAGCCCCAGACCATGGTTCTTTGTTTAGGGCACTCTCAATTTTCTTATATTCACAACAAAGGTCAATTCTCCTCTTTTCATCGGTAATTCTTGTAACTACATTGTCATTCCAACACCTACAAAAAGCAGCCAATCCCCAATTTCGTGTATCTTTATCTGAATTACCATGTTTTCTGAAAGCACCTTTTTCTGCCAACAATATATAAATAGGGATAACACCCTTTGAGTCTTCTATCAAATATCCTCTTGCCTGAGGTATATCCGCCAAACTCAGACATATATCCATCAATCGTTCAATATCTGAAGCATCCATATCTTCGTTAAAGTCCATCACATCATAGTTGTATAGGAAACCCGAATGAGGGATGCCTTTCTCCAATTGTTGCTTCAATAGCCTATTTTCATCCTCCAAAAGCTTAAATTTCTTCTCCAAATCATCATACTTTTCACATTTTTCATGATAACGTTCCTTGTAATTTAAGCCTTTAGATTTTTCTGATTCAAGTTCTTCAACCCGTGATTTAAGTTGTTCATTATCATAATACAAACGACCCATTGCCTCGAAATTTGGTAGTTCATTCGAGGTAGCAGGCGGAGGAGTCACAGTTGGTTGACTAAATCCGTTAGCAGCTTTGTATGGATCGTTTGGCTCCAATCACTATTATTGTTTTAATGTTCTATATCGTTCTATCCTTTTATTAATTTCATTTTCCGGGGCGCGCATGTTGGTTTGAAGATATTGTTCCAAATAAGGAATCATCGCTTTACCAGATAAGATACCATTCTCAACGATAGTATCTACCACCCACAATAGTCCATAAACCTTTACACCTCGTCCTTCCGCCTGTCTTCTCAGTTTTTGGTCAGACGTCAACAATCGGCAACCATATCGTTCGGCAAGTAGCATCACCGAACAATCGGTTTCCGACAGATTCGTCTTCTTTCCATAATCCTGACTTGTATCTAACAACAAATCCAAATCTTCACCTTCAAAAACATCGACCTTCAATATTCCATCTTCAATACATGACAGAATAGTTTTCCTTTGCTCCTCATCTTCAATTTCATAAATGACATGCAATGTCGTGTGCCATTCTATGTCCAATAAAGCACAAAAATGAAGCAGTCCTGTCTTTATCAAATCGATGATAATGTTTGTATCCTTAACAACTATATCCATCGGCTATACCATAATTTAAATTCTTGTTTAGTTGAGATACTGAAATATCCAACAACTGAGACGCTTTAGAAGTCGTGATAACCTCTGACGCAAGCATTCGATATACCAAACGGTTGAACCTTGAAGTGTGCTGCGTCGGTATTTCCGACTTATCCAACTTTTCTTGCATATCCTTGTTCTTATTCATACTGATAAAGAACCATTTCAGTTTATTTTGGGAAATAATGTCCAATTGCGCTGCCTTTACCATGAGCGCACGAACACTTATACCAAATTCCTTTTGAATA
Source organism: Bacteroides sp. (assembly GCA_017466635.1). Classification (GTDB taxonomy): domain Bacteria; phylum Bacteroidota; class Bacteroidia; order Bacteroidales; family Bacteroidaceae; genus Phocaeicola. The sequence goes on along the minus strand of JAFTTU010000035.1, from coordinate 1,740 downwards.
TCTTTCAGCTCCCAATAAGAAATGGAAGTACGTTTCTCGCCGACAATCTCTTTGAAGGTTTCACAAGGAATAAGCATTTCATTCGCAAACACATTACATAAGTCCTCTTTTTGTTTTTTTTCCATACCTTCTTCTAACTTCATCACTTGATGTCCCAATTCGTGGAACAAGGTCAACCGACGGCGTTCCTCGCTCATTTGATATTTAGCTTCAGTCATAGGAGCGTCATTTTTGTTCAACACCAACACCGGGATGCCTTCCACCGTATTACTGGTTCCGTCAAACAATTCCGGATTCTCTTCTACTTCGATTACTTTCACTCCATGCGACTCCAACACCAAAATCGGTTGAGCAATGGGACCTTTTCCCAAGTTCCATTCTTCCCTAAGCCTTAAAGCAGCCTGACGAGCTGATTCTTCATCCGTCACTACAATATCCGCCAAAACATTCATATCAAATTGTTTTTCCTCACCGGCTATCCGCTCTATCTCCACATACTTCTCTATCCGTTGTTGGATTTTCAGCTTAATGGCCTCTTCTGCTTTCTTTCCCAACTTGGATTTCTTACGGAACTCAAACTTGCTGCAATCCACTTCCACCGTAAAAGGACGCAACAAGTCTCCTATCGTGGTATTCAAAACCACAGCTAAGGTGCCTAAAATCTTATCCGATTCCGGAAACATGATTCCTTTTTCGTATCTTTCAATAGCGGTAGTTGAAACCGCTTTATATAAAATAGGTAGTTCCATGACTAATTTCTCCATTTTATCGACTACATCTGCTTGCGACAGTCCGCATATCTTTCGGGCATTCTGTAACCGCCGGGCAAAGATTGCGCGTTTGTTATTGTTACCTACTTCTTTTACCATGATTTATATATTTAAAGGTTTTATAAAATTATTTGTGGGTAAAAATAAGAAATTCATTCCAATTCACCAACAATCACATAGGTAAAATATCTTTTCTTGCTAATTTTTATATCAAAATCACTTTTTGTGGTCAAATTTACTCAATAATACATTAAATGCCAACATACAAGATTTTGGAATCTTTTACGACTATTTCAGGACCTTTTACGACCAAATATCAAATCTTCAGCTACTTAAATACAAACTGGAACCTTTTACGACTACCTATATCTGTTCTATTGGAACCTTTTACGACTACCTAAAACTATCTATTTTTTTATTCTTCTTTTCCTTGCAAATATGGATTAACTTTGTAATACCAACCCACGGAAAATGGCCCAGGCACGTTGCCGAAACCAGTTCAGATTTTCCAAAGGTTGGTAGGCTCCCTCTTCTGAACGGAGGTTAAAAGCCGGAAAGGCAGTTGATATGGTTGACAAACCATTTCAGTTCTACCGAGCACCCATCATGACGGTGCAAAGCAGAACGACCATGACCGTCAAGGAGGCGTACCAGTACATCACCTCCATGGAAGCCATGGAACGCACACACAAGCTGCGTGTCATCAAGGACGAGAAAGAAGCAAAGAAATTCAAGGCAACATACTTTGATTTCGCCTGCTTCTCGGGAACATTCAGCAGAAGAAACGCTGAAAGTCTGATTGAACATTCGGGACTGATATGCCTGGACTTCGACCATATAGGCAATGCCCGCCAACGATGGGCACTACGTGAAAGACTCTTGCAAGACCCGATGCTGAAAACAGAACTGCTTTTTACCTCACCCAGCGGTGACGGATTGAAGCAGGTGGTTGAGATTGATTTGACGATGG
>JAFTTU010000034.1 GCA_017466635.1 Bacteroides sp. | reverse complement strand
TTGGTTCAACTTCAAGTCAGAATATGTAGGCACCTCTTATAAGACAGCTAGTGTACAGGATGTTCATGCATCCGAATATGAATATAAGATTGCTGTAGATGGTTGGTTTACCCAAGCTATGCCAGACTTGAATCAACGCAATCGCCACGTGGCACGTTTCTTGATTCAAAGCAGTATCTGGTGGATTGAATATGCAGGCATCAATGGTATCCGTCAGGATACACACCCGTATGCCGATTACGACTTCATGTCCCGTTGGTGCAAGGAAGTAAACGATGAATACCCTTACTTCAACATCGTAGGTGAAACTTGGTTGAACAGCAACGTACTCGTTTCATTCTGGCAGAAAGACAGCAAGTTGGCTGCTCCACGCAACTCCAACTTGAAGACAGTCATGGACTTCCCATTGATGGAACACATGAACAAGGCATTTGACGAAGAAACCAGCGATTGGTCGGGTGGTCTTTATCGTTTATACGATTATTTGACTCAAGACTTGGTCTATGCAGACCCGATGAACTTATTGACCTTCCTCGACAACCATGATACTTCCCGTTTCACAACCAACGATGAAAAGGCGCAAAATCTCACTCGCTTCAAGCAAGCCATCACATTCTTGTTGACCACCAGAGGTATCCCTCAGATTTATTATGGTACAGAAATATTGATGACTGGCGACAAGGGCGAAGGTGATGGTATGCTCCGCAAAGACTTCCCGGGTGGATGGCCAGGTGATGCACGCAACTGTTTCGAAGCTGCCGGACGTACTGCACAAGAACAGGAAGCCTTCGAATTCATCAAGAAGGTACTGAATTGGCGTAAAGGCAATGATGTCATTGGAAAGGGGACATTGAAGCACTTCTCTATCAATCAAGGCGTTTATGTATACGAACGTAAGTATAACGGGAAATCGGTAGTAGTCATCATGAATGGAAATGACAGAGAACAGACCATTGGTTTGGCTCCATACGCAGAAGTACTTCCGAAAACTCAAGCCAAGGACATGCTTACCGGAAAGACCGTTTCGCTCGGTAAAGAATTGACTCTAGGCAACCGTGAAATGTTTGTTCTTGAGTTCTAAAACATTTATTTCACTTATATTTTTAAAGGCACTAAAAAGAAGCATTAGAACTGATTTACAACAACATAGCTATTAAAATAGGCACTTTGGGATTTATATTTTCATTCTTAAATGAACGTTGAATCCCAATTGCCATTAAATTTGTAATATCGGAACGAATCATCGTTTCTTCAATGAAATGAAAACAATTTAATACCTGAATATCAATGAATATTAGAAAAAGCTTGACATTTATCGCATTGGCGCTTTGTACTCTCATTGCCAATGCACAACAAAAACTGGCATCACCAGACGGCAATTTTGAAATGAACTTTTCACTCGATGCCAAAGGTGCTCCAGTATACGATTTATCTTATAAGAACCAATTAGTCATCAAGCCTAGCAAATTAGGTTTGGAGTTGAAGAAGGAAGATGCCAACAAGAAGACTGACTTTGAATGGACAGAAAAGAAAGTCAATCAAGCTGAGTTGGACGCCAAGGCTGACCTTTACAATGGTTTTATTTTAAAGGATGCAAAGACTTCCGCTTTCGATGAAACATGGACACCGGTTTGGGGAGAAGAAAAGGAAATCCGCAACCAGTACAACGAATTGGCAGTTACACTCGAACAACCCAAAAACAATAGGTATATCATCATACGTTTCCGTCTTTTCAACGACGGACTCGGATTCCGCTATGAGTTCCCTCAGCAGCCGAATCTGAACTACTTTGTCATCAAGGAAGAACGCAGCCAGTTTGCCATGACAGGTGACCACAAAGCGTTCTGGCTTCCGGGTGACTATGACACACAGGAATACGACTATACCGAATCGCGCTTGTCTGAAATCCGCGGTTTGATGAAAAAGGCCATCACTCCGAATTCATCACAGACTCCGTTCTCACCTACAGGTGTACAAACATCGTTGCTGATGAAGACCGACAATGGTCTCTACATCAACTTGCACGAAGCGGCTTTGATTGACTATTCTTGTATGCACCTCAACCTGGACGACAAGAACATGGTATTCGAAAGCTGGTTGACTCCGGATGCCAAGGGTGACAAGGGATATATGCAGACTCCATGCCATACTCCTTGGCGTACAATCATTGTGACAGACGATGCACGTGATATGTTGGCATCACGCATGACATTGAACTTGAACGAGCCGTGCAAGATTGAAGACACTTCCTGGATTAAGCCAGTGAAATACGTCGGTGTTTGGTGGGATATGATTACCGGTAAAGGTTCATGGGCCTACACCGATGAAGTTCCTAGCGTAAAGCTCGGTGAAATCGACTATTCAAAGACCAAGCCTAACGGCAAGCACTCTGCTAACACTGCCAACGTGAAGCGTTACATCGACTTCGCAGCAGAACATGGCTTCGACCAAGTATTGGTAGAAGGTTGGAACGAAGGTTGGGAAGACTGGTTCGGTAAGAGCAAGGATTATGTATTCGACTTCGTGACTCCATATCCTGACTTTGATGTCAAGGAACTGAATGCATACGCAGCATCAAAGGGTGTCAAATTGATGATGCACCACGAAACTTCTTCATCGGTACGTAACTATGAACGTCACATGGACAAGGCTTATCAGTTCATGGTAGACAATGGCTACAACTCAGTGAAGAGCGGTTATGTGGGGGACATGATTCCACGTGGCGAACATCACTATGGACAATGGTTGAACAACCATTACCTCCATGCAGTAAAGAAAGCAGCCGACTATAAGATTATGGTCAATGCCCATGAAGCCGTTCGCCCGACCGGTATCTGCCGTACTTACCCGAACTTGATTGGTAACGAATCGGCTCGTGGTACTGAGTACGAATCATTCGGTGGAAATAATGTAAACCATACGACTATCCTCCCATTCACTCGCTTGATGGGTGGTCCGATGGACTATACACCGGGTATCTTCGAAACTGATTGTAGCAAGATGAGCCCGACCAATACATCGAGAGTTCGTTCTACATTGGTTCGTCAGTTGGCATTGTATGTCACCATGTACAGTCCGCTTCAGATGGCAGCCGACATCCCAGAAAACTACGAACGCTTCATGGATGCCTTCCAGTTCATCAAGGATGTGGCGATTGATTGGGACGAAACCAAGTATTTGGAAGCTGAACCGGGCGACTACATCACCATCGCTCGCCGTGCCAAAGGTACCAACGACTGGTACGTAGGTTGTACAGCCGATGAAAACGGCCATGCCACTAAATTGGCATTCGACTTCCTCGAACCGGGAAAGAAATATATTGCAACCATTTATGCCGATGCCAAGGATGCAAGTTGGGACAAGAAACCACAAGCATACACCATCACAAAGGGCATCCTCACCAGCAAGAGCAAGTTGAACTTGCGGGCAGCTAGCGGTGGTGGTTTTGCCATCAGCATCAAAGAGGTAAAAGATAACAAAGAGACCAAGGGGTTAAAAAGATTGTAAGGAACAAAAGGTTTATAGAAGGTTAGGTTAAAAGATTAAGGTTTAAACAAAGGTTTTCAATAGGTATTTTTAAGGTTATGAGTTGAGAGTTATGAGTGATAAGTTCCCCGAATGGAACTCATCACTCAGGCTCCAGACTCAATACTCATTTTGACAAATTACTATAAAAATAATTACTAATTAAAATTAAGCGACATGAGAAAACACTTTATGTTTAAAGTCCTTTTAACCCTAGTGGTTGGACTGTTCTTGTCCGTCGGAGCGTTTGCCCAGCAAATAGCCGTTAAAGGTATTGTAAAAGATACCACGGGCGAACCAGTGATCGGTGCGAACGTATTGGTAAAGGGTACAACCAATGGTACCATTACCGACTTCGACGGTAATTTCCAGTTGATGGCCAATCAAGGCGACATCATCGTAATTTCATTCATCGGCTACAGTGCCCAGGAACTTCCTGCTACTGCCGAATTGATGAACGTAGTTTTGAAAGACGACTCCGAAATGTTGAGCGAAGTCGTGGTAATTGGTTACGGTGTAGCCAAGAAGAATGACTTGACAGGTTCGGTTACAGCAGTGAAACCGGACGAAATGAACAAAGGTTTGGTTACCAACGCACAGGACATGATGCAAGGTAAGATTGCCGGTGTGAACGTAACTTCTGCCAGCGGTACTCCAGGTGCAGGTGCAACCATCCGTATCCGTGGTGGTTCTTCTTTGAACGCATCAAACGACCCGTTGATTGTTATCGACGGTTTGGCAATGGATAACAATGGTGTGAAAGGTTTGTCGAACCCTCTTTCTATGGTAAACCCTGCCGATATCGAAAGCTTCACCGTATTGAAGGATGCTTCGGCTACAGCTATCTACGGTTCCCGTGGTTCGAATGGTGTTATCATCATCACTACCAAGAAGGGTAGAACTGGTTCCAAGCCATCTATTTCTTACAATGGTAACGTTTCTGTCAGCATGAAGAAGAACACTATCGATGTAATGGACGGTGACCAATTCCGCTCATTCATTGGTAACATGTATGGTACTGACAGCCCTGCATACGCTGCTTTGGGTACTGCCAATACTGACTGGCAAAGCGAAATCTATCGTGCAGCTATCAGCACAGACCACAACGTAACTATTTCTGGCGGTTTGAAGAACATGCCTTATCGTATATCTGTAGGTTACACTAACCAACAAGGTATCTTGAAGACTTCAGACTTCCAACGTTATACTGCTAGTGTAAACCTTTCTCCTAGCTTCTTCGAAGACCACTTGAAGGTAAACTTGAATGCCAAGGGTATGATTGCCAAGACTGGTTATGCCAATACAGATGCAGTTAATGCAGCCGTTTGGATGGACCCGACTCAGAGCGTTAAAGATAGCCGCGAACAGTTCAAGAACTTCGGCGGTTACTTCCAATGGTTGGGTAGCGGTGCTGCTTTGAATGACCCGACTTGGGACAAGACTTACAACTCTTTGGCTACCAAGAACCCTGTGGCTTTGCTTGAACAACAAGACAAGAATGCCGATTCAAAGACATTCATTGGTAATGCCGAATTCGACTATAAAGTACATGGTTTTGAAGACCTCCGTCTCCACATGAACTTGGGTGGTGACTTCTCTAAGGGTGAAGAAACTACCGTTATCACTCCGCAATCTTCTACCAACGCATACTATGGTTGGGACGGTTGGGACAAGAGCGAAAAGTACAACCTCATGTTCAATGCTTACGCTCAGTACATGAAGGATTTCAACGATGCTCACCACTTCGACATCATGGGTGGTTACGAATGGCAACACTTCCACCA
>JAFTTU010000105.1 GCA_017466635.1 Bacteroides sp. | reverse complement strand
TTTCATTCCGCTCAATTTGTCTTTAACAAATCCAAAGCTACAAAAGGTTTTCATCTAGTAAAGCGCAAATATACTAAAAAACTCCTTTCCTACACAAAATTTCAATCATCTGCTTACACTCCTGCAACCGGGACTTAACCGTTTGGGATTCATCGTGAAAGCGGTGGCAGCAGTGGTGCAACCGGCGTGTTGCTCCTGCCACCAAAAAATTTAGGGAAACGTTTAGAAGGTTTCCGAGAAAGATATAGAAGGTTTCGCCGAAAGATTATACATCCTATCGCCAACACATACGTATGTATCGCCACACACATACTGAAGCGTTGGCACATACATACGGGAGCATCGGCTCACACATGCGGGAGTGTTTTCAGTTATGAGTTATGAGTTCTATTATTTTCGTGCAAGCGATGGATAACGTAAGTAGTCTCAGGTGGTTGCGAGAGTAGTCTCATCGGGTTGCGAGAGTACTCTCACATGGCATCGTTAGTAGTCTCATTTTTTGGCGGCACGGGTGGAGGTGGAATTCCTAGGAAATTAGCATCATTTAGGCTAAAAGAAGAAAGAATCAAGGCCAAAGATTTGGAAGACAGAGGGCAAGTGCGTACCTTCGTGGAAGATATACTTATAGCATCGAATTATCATGAGAACATTGAAACAATTCACCTTATTGATGGCAGCACTCTTGCTGACCACCATCGCTCTGGCACAAAAGCCAAACATCCACATTCTGGCAACAGGAGGAACCATCGCCGGAACAGGAAGCTCAGCCACCGCCACCAACTATACAGCCGGACAAGTAGCCATCGGCACCTTACTGGATGCCGTACCGCAACTGAAGGACATCGCCAACGTAACGGGCGAACAAGTGGTACGCATCGGCTCGCAAGACATGAACGATGAAGTATGGCTGACACTTGCCAAACGCATCAATGAACTGTTGGCCTCACCAGAAGTGGACGGCATCGTCATCACCCATGGTACAGACACCATGGAGGAAACGGCATATTTCCTGAACCTGACCGTGAAAAGCGACAAGCCGATAGTGCTGGTAGGCGCCATGCGACCTTCTACCGCCATCAGTGCCGACGGGCCGCTGAACCTATACAATGCCGTAGTGACCGCCAGCGACCAGAATTCGAAAGGAAAAGGTGTATTGGTGGTGATGAATGGCACAATCCTGGGAGCCGAAAGTGTGACCAAGATGCACACCACCGGCGTAGAGACTTTCCAGGCTCCTAACTCAGGCGCATTGGGTTATGTACTCAACAGCCATGCCGTATACAATCAAGCTCCCCTGAAGAAACACACCACCCAATCGGTGTTCGATGTCAGCGAGTTGAAGGCATTGCCGAAAGTAGGCATCGTGTATAGCTATTCAAACATCGAAGCAGACATGGTAGAACCGATGCTGAAGAACGGATACAAGGGTATCGTTCATGCCGGAGTAGGCAACGGAAATATCCACCGGAATGTATTCCCCGTACTGGAAGAAGCCCGCAAGCAAGGTATATTGGTGGTACGCTCGTCGCGTGTTCCGACTGGTCCAAGCACATTGGACAATGAGGTAGATGATGCACGATATGAGTTTGTGGCTTCGCAACAGCTGAATCCGCAAAAGGCACGCATCCTCTTGATGCTGGCACTTACACAGACGAATGACTGGAAGAAGATTCAGGAGTTTTTCAATGAATATTAACGTAAAATAGAAGGGATGCCGCAAGCATCCCTTACCTTTTATTTATGCCGATTGGCACGCTTCTTACGGATATCCGCCTTCATCTTGGCAGCACCCGAGCCATGAAGTCCCGTAATGTAGGTTTTCTTCTTTGCCTTGGTCTTTACCTTGTCTTCTTTCTGTCCGTTTCCCGAGCTAGCCTTCTTAAAGACCACCCCACCCGTCAATATCTTTTCTATATCCATAATCCTTATTCAAATTCTATCAGTTGAACATCTTCTGCCGAAGCAAACTCTTTCAGCAATTCTACCATATAATCCGCCGCTTCTTGCAAACCCTCCTTTCCACTATATCCGTTGATAATGGTCAGCAGATGCGTGGTTTCCAATCCCAACTTGGTGCGTTCATTATCGCTGGTCGGCGTACCTACTCCACCGATGGCATCGCGATACACCGGCATCCCCTCGATATTGAGCACACCACGACCGATGCCTTCGTAAGGTTCACCGGCTTTACCAATCCCCAATGTCAAAGTATCACCCTCGAACTTATCGGCATCGAATCCACCGATGGAATAACCATAACGGATGGACACGAGGTTTATCAAATCGACCAACGTATCTATCTGATAGAGAGGGATACCACGAAGGATTCGACGACAAAGCGCCTCGCCCGACGGACGATAGCGGCTAGGATCCTTGCCACATTTCTTATAAGCTTCACGAGTCGCGTGAATGGTTACCATGTCTTTGATAGAATCAGTCGTATACATTTCGCGATAGCGAACGGTAAACTCGTCTATCTTCTGCCACAATGCCTCACAATACGAGGTATTCTTCACGGTGGCAGCTACTGCTATACCCGCAAACTGCGGACAAGCATTCTTTATTTCTTCAGATACTGTTATTTTCATGTGTGCGAAGATACAACCTATTTTTTGAATTACGAAAAGTTTCACTTAACTTTGCAAAAGACATCAAGCATCGGATTATGAAGAAGATACGTTTTGGGGTAGTCGGCACCAACAATATCACCGACTGGGTCATCGCCGGAGCACGGCAGGATGAGCGTTTTGAACTGGTAGCTGTCTGCTCCCGTACCCAAGAGCGGGCAGACGAATTTGCCGCCAAACATGGCATTCCGCATACTTTCATTTCGCTGGAAGAAATGGCGAAAAGCCCGTTGATAGACGCAGTGTACATCGCTACGCCCAACTACGTGCATGCCGAGCAAAGCATTCTCTGCATGAGCCACGGCAAACATGTGTTGTGCGAAAAGCCTTTTGCCTCGAACGCCCGCGAAGTCAAGCAAATGATAGAAGCCGCCCGGAAATATGGTGTTACCCTGATGGAAGCGATGATTTCCACGCTTAACCCGAACTTTGCCATCGTGAAGGAGCACCTGAAAGAATTGGGGACTCTCCGTCGATACTTCGCCAGCTATTGCCAATACTCTTCACGCTATGACAAGTTCAAGGAAGGTATCGTACTGAATGCGTTCAAGCCGGAACTTTCCAACGGGGCAATGATGGACATCGGCATCTATACGGTGTATCCGATGGTGGCATTGTTCGGTCGCCCACAGAAAGTCGAAGCACAAGGCATCCGTCTTCATACGGGAGTAGACGGACAAGGGGCCGTGAACTTCCAATACGAGGAAATGAATGCCACGGTGCTTTACTCGAAGATAGCCAACTCATCGCTTCCTACCGAGATAGAAGGGGAAAAGGGGAACTTGATATTGGACAAGATTCACATTACAAACAAGGTCGACTTCATTCCTCGGCAAGTGGTAGGCCAAGGACAGGAACAAGCCAATATCCCCCATTCCATCGGAGTTTCGCTTGACAAGAGTCCTTATTATTATGAAATGGCGGAATTCATGAATCTGATAGAACAAGGCAAGCAGGAGTCCTCCGTGAATAGTTGGGATTGTTCGTTGGCTACATTGGAGATTATTGATGAAGTGCGTCGGCAATTAGGAATTTGCTATCCGGCGGATGAGCCCTAAATTTGCATAATCCCCGAAAGAATACGTCCCGATTTGATTCCCAATCGTCTGGCTGAGAAGAAATCCTCATGATTTTGATAAGTACAAATACCTGCCACTTCGATATGTCCGGGCAAAACACCGTGGGCGAGCAATTGCAAGCGATTGGCTTCCCATAAATCAATATGCCATTTCTCGTATCTTCGGGCGATACGGCTCATCTCGAAACCAGCCTCAGCAAAGGCGGCATAGACTTCATCGCCTACCTCGAAAGATTCCAACGAGATGCTGGGGCCGATGCAAGCCATCACATCCTTGCCTTCCGTTCCGTATTCCGACTTCATCACATCGAGGGTTTTCTCCACAATGCGGCCAACCGTCCCACGCCAACCGGCATGAATCGCAGCTATCACTTCTCTCACCCTATCATATATTAATATAGGTACGCAATCGGCAGTAGAGACACAGAGGCAAAAATCTTTCAGTTGAGTGACCACGGCATCCACATCCTGCAACTCTTCCGGAGCAGGCACATTAGTAATCAACCGTACATTCGTGGTATGCGTCTGACGGGGAATGACAAACACTTTCGGGCGTACAGGCAAAGCAGCAGCCAGGATTTCCAAATTTGCCGAAACATGTTCAGGCTTGTCCCCACAATAGTGCGTACAGTTAAAGGTCGCATACGTACCTTCTCCACACCCTCCATGACGAGTTGTGGAAAAACAAGAAATGTTGGAATACGGTTTCATGATTCCATATTCCAACATTTGTATTTTCGATGTCAATTGTTCTTTCATTCGTCTACTTCTTCGTCCCAATCTTCTTCCTCGTATTCGTATTCGAAATCATCGAAGTCTTCAGCATCGTCTTCGTATTCAAATTCGAATTCTTCGTCTTCACCCATATCTTTGAGTTCTTGTTGAAGCTTCAAGACATCCTTGGCACGATGGACAATGGTTTCTACACTGGCACCACCAAGTTTGTTGCTTTCGCTGTTCAGTTCTGTCCAAAGAATATCCTTCAGTTGCTGGATACCCATGCCAGTCACAGACGAAATGAAGATATGTGGGATACCTTCCGGCAAAGTCGGTTCGAGCATCTCGATGAGTTCTTCGTCCAACATATCACTCTTGGTGATGGCCAGGACGCGTTGCTTGTCGAGCATTTCCGGGTTGAAAGTCTTCAGCTCATTGAGCAAAATTTCGTATTCCTTGCGAATGTCGTCCGTATCACCCGGCACCATGAAGAGGAGCAACGAATTGCGTTCGATGTGGCGCAAGAAGCGGAGTCCAAGACCCTTCCCTGCACTGGCACCTTCGATGATACCCGGAATGTCCGCCATCACGAAAGAGGTTCCTTCGCGGTGTGAAACAATACCAAGATTCGGTTCGAGAGTCGTAAACGGATAATTGGCAATCTTCGGACGGGCAGCAGATACCGACGAAAGCAAAGTCGACTTGCCCGCATTTGGGAAACCTACCAAGCCCACATCCGCCAACATCTTCAGTTCGAGAATGACGGTAAGTTCCTGCATCGGTTCACCCGGTTGGGCAAAGCGTGGAGCCTGACGGGTAGCGGTACGGAAATGCCAGTTACCCAAGCCCCCGCGTCCACCTTTCAGAAGCACTACTTCCTGACCATGTTCGGTTATGTCGCACAAGTATTCGCCGGTTTCGGCATTGTACGCCACAGTTCCACAAGGGACTTCGATTATCTTGTCTTCCCCATCTTTTCCAAAACTCTTGTTCTTCGAACCATTACCTCCGTGGGTAGCAAACGCATGACGGTCGTAACGGAGATGAAGCAACGTCCAGTAGTTGCGGTTCCCCCGCAAAATCACATGACCTCCTCTACCACCATCGCCGCCATCGGGGCCACCGTTGGGAGTGTATTTAGCCCGGTGCATGTGCACCGAACCTCGTCCGCCCTTACCAGAGCGGCAATATATCTTCACATAATCAACAAAATTCGATTCAGCCATTTCTCTTATATTAAATTATTATTAATATGTCATTCAGAGCGAAGCGAAGAATCTCGAAAACATAATACATGGATGTATCCGAGATTCTTCGTCGCTACGCTCCTCTGAACGACAAAGGAGTTAAATTTTATCAATAGCCTCAGCAATTTCGGCAAAGATACCTTCCATGGAACCTAATCCATTGATGTGCTGATACTTGCCATCGTTCTTGTACCAATCAATCAATGGTGAAGTCTGTGAATGATAAACCACCAAACGCTTCTTGATAGTTTCTTCATTGTCATCGGCACGTCCTGATTCCTGACCACGCTTGATGAGACGTGTCATCAATTCATCTTCAGGAACATCGAGGTCGAGCATGATAGACACTTCCTGACCACGTTCAGCCAACATCTTCTTCAATGCTTCAGCTTGAGCGATGGTTCTAGGAAAACCATCGAAAATAACACCTTTGCTTTCCTGGAAACTATCCAATGTACTAGCCAAAATATCGATAATCAGTTCATCCGGCAGTAACTGGCCCTGGTCGATATAACTCTTGGCTGTCTTGCCCAACTCTGTACCGGCCTTAATCTGAGCACGGAGCACATCACCTGTAGAGATATGATTGATACCATACTTAGCAACGATACGTTCACTCTGAGTTCCCTTGCCCGAACCTGGAGCACCAAAAATAACAATATTCAACATAATATATCCGATTTAAATTCTTTAATTCTTTTAATTGATGCAAAAATAACATTTTTCTTTCAAGTATCAAGTTTTTACCATCCTTCTTTTTACAAATAATGCTATCTTTGCATGCAAAACAAAAAATTGACATGAAAATTCTATCAAGTTCCCAACTGAAAGAACTAGACAAATATACCATCGAGCATGAACCGATTGCTTCCATTGATTTAATGGAGCGGGCGGCTTGTGCCTTGACTGATGCTATCATTCGTCGTTGGGATTCGTCTTTCCATATCGTTGTTTTTGCCGGACCGGGAAACAACGGTGGGGACGCATTGGCGGTAGCCCGTATGCTTTCCCGGAAAGGCTACCGAGTGGAAGTTTTCTTGTTCAACACCAAAGGCCGTCTTTCCGAAGAATGCCAAACCAACCTGGACAGGCTGAAAACCTGCGGTTCTGTCTACTTCACAGAAATCAGCACCCAGTTCGACCCTCCGACACTGACTGAGAGCCACGTGGTCATAGACGGATTGTTCGGTAGCGGCCTGAACAAGCCACTGAACGGCGGATTTGCAGCTGTAGTGAAATACATCAATGCGTCCAAAGCGCAAGTGGTAGCCATTGACATTCCTTCGGGACTCATGGGAGAAGACAATACTTACAATATTCGTCCCAACATCCTCCGTGCCGACGTTACCCTCAGCATCCAATTGCCCAAACTCTCTTTCCTCTTTCCGGAAAACGAAGACATTGTAGGCGAATGGGAATTGTTGGATATCGGATTGAAACAATCTTTCATCGATACAGCCATCAGCGTCTATTCCATCATGGAGGAAGCGGACATCCGTTCGCTCATCAAGCCCCGCAAACGATTTGCCCATAAAGGCACTTTCGGCCATGGACTGCTGATTGCCGGTTCCTACGGCATGGCGGGAGCTTCCATCTTGTCAGCCAAAGCCTGTCTGAAGTCGGGCATCGGATTACTGACCGTACATGTTCCTATCCATAACCACGACTTGTTGCAGACCACCGTTCCCGAAGCCATTGTACAGACTGACATCCATGAACGGTATTTTGCCCAGCCTACCCACCTGAACCGTTACTCGGCATTGGCCATCGGACCAGGATTGGGGCAGGAAGAAGATACGGCATTGGCCATGATGGAACAGATTCAAGGAAGTTCGCTTCCGATTGTATTGGATGCCGATGCCATCAATATTCTGAGTACACACCGCAACTGGTTGAGCCGTCTTCCGAAGCGCTGCATCCTGACTCCACATCTGGGGGAACTGGAGCGCCTCATCGGAAAGTGCATGGACACCTATGAACGCTTGACCAAAGTCAAGGAACTGGCCGCCTACTTGCAGAGCTATATCATCGTCAAGGGAGCATGGACAACCATTGTCACTCCGGAAGGAAACTTCTACTTCAATCCCACCGGTAATCCGGGAATGGCTACGGGTGGCAGCGGAGATGTACTGACCGGTATACTATTGGGATTGTTGGCACAAGGATATACCCGGGAAGAGGCTTGCCGTCTGGGTGTCTATATCCATGGTCTGGCAGGCGATATAGCAGCCGAAGCCAAAACGGAAATTGGGATGACCGCCCATGATATTGTAGAGGCTCTTCCTGTCGCATGGAAGAAAATTACCTCAATAAGCCCCAAAATTTGAAAAGAATAGCTATATTTGCTTTTTGCAACATCTAATATCACATACTATGATTAGAAAAGGACTACTCATCATCGGACTTCTCACTGCATGGAACCTCCAGGCACAGGACGTTGCCCACTATACACCAGGTACCATGGATGAAGGAGTCGTATATTATTTGCCCAAAACGCAACTAGAAATCAAAGTGACAGCCACCAAGGTTACTTATACCCCAGGTGAGCTTTGCCAATATGCCAACCGCTATCTGCGCATGCAAGGTGTATCAGCACAACCGAGTGAATACTGGGAACTTCAATCCATTGAGGTGAATCCGACAGGTGTGCCCGATGCACAAAAGGCATACTCCATCAAGTTGAAGGACAAGATGGTGACTTCCCAAGTGGAGCTGACCAAGGAAGGTATCATCAAAGCCATCAACACCACAGCCCCCGAAGAAGAGATTCCTACTCCGCAAGCCGTTCCTGAAAAGCCGAAACGCGTAGACCCACGCAACTTCATGACCGAAGAAATTCTGTTGGCAGGCTCTACCAACAAGATGGCCGAACTGATAGCCAAGGAAATTTACAGCATCCGTGAGAGCAAGAACAGCCTTACCCGTGGACAAGCCGACTACATGCCTCAAGACGGTGCGGCACTGAAACTCATGCTGAACAATCTGGAAATACAAGAAAAGGCATTGACTGAAATGTTCTCCGGATATACCGACCGTATGGAAAAGACATTTACCTTCTATGTAGAACCGGAACAAGAAATCACCGACCAAGTGGTTTGCCGTTTCTCGAAGAAGCTGGGTGTTGTAAAGGAAAACAATCTGGCAGGCGAACCGATTTATCTTTCTGTCAAGGATAAGACAACCCTACCACCAGCTGATGAGGAAGCGAAAGCCAAAAAGAAACTGGATGGTGTGATTTACAATATTCCAGGCAAGGGAATGGTAACTGTCAAGGGACCGGGAAAGACTTATTACAACAAAGAATTGCAAATCACCCAATTCGGTGAAACGGAAGTGCTACTTGACAACCTGTTCAACAAGAAAGTGAATACACGAGTGATATTCAACCCGATTACGGGTGGTATCATGAAGATTGATAAGGATTAAAAAAGAAACGCCGAAGAGTTTTTCTTCGGCGTTCTTTTTTTATTTCTGAATATTCGCTATTTCCAAGCCATAGCCTTTCTTCTTATCCACTACCTTGAGCGCCAAGGCAACCAACATGGACAATACGGCAAGACCGGTGAAGATAATCATCGGCAAGGTATAGTCGTAGGTCTTCGCACCATCCGGAAGCATCACCACGCAATAATTGTCGAGCACCCATCCGATGAGGGTAGGAACACCCCACAAGCCCACGTTCTGAATCAAGAAAATCAAGGCGTAAGCGGTACCCAACTGGTGGGCAGGGAAAATCTTGGGCACAGCAGGCCACATGGCCGAAGGTACCAACGAGAAGGCAATGCCCAATACAATCATCAGCACGATAGCTACCCAACCGGCAGTAACACCCGGCAACGAATAGACGAAGTGTACACCAATCAGCATGGCTGCACCGAGCATCATGATACTGGCACCCTTACCACGCTTGTCCACGATACCACCGAAAATCGGAGTCAACACCAAGGCACCCAAGGCTGGCAAACCGGCAATGGTTCCGGCGATGCTTTCATCGATGCCGTACTTGCCAATCATCAACTCGGAAGCAAACTTCTGGAACGGGAAGACACAGGAATAGAACAGCACGCAGAGCAAGGCAATCAACCAGAATCCCGGACTGGAAAGGATGCTAGCGACATCCTTCATCGAGAACTTTTCTTCATCATCGTCCGAAGTCGGATCGTTCTGCACTTGCTTGTCAAGCTTCTTGTCCATCACCGAGAAGATGAAGTAGGCCACCATACCGCCCAAAAGAAGCAGCAAGCCCACCAAAATCGGTGTCGAAATATGGGCTGCACGAGCCATCGGGATGGCACAAGCAAAAGCGACCTGAGAGCCGATACGCGCCAAAGCAACCTGTACACCCATGGCCGTAGCCATTTCCTTGCCACGGAACCACTTGGCGATAACCTTGGTCACGGTAATACCTGCCACTTCGGCACCCACACCAAAGATAGCATAACCGGCCGAAACTACCATCACCCCCGAACGAAAACCGAAAATCTGACTAGCATCTTCTGCCAAGACCGTCAATCCGTAGTATTCCAATCCTGCACCCAATACCATCAGGATAGTTGCCAACTTACCTGTAAAGCGGACACCGAAACGGTCGAGAATCAAACCACCCCAAAGGAGCATCAACAGGAATACATTCAAGAAACTATAAGCTCCAGCATATGTACCGAACTCTGTACTGCTCCATCCCAATTCGGATTCGAGCATCGACTTGAGCGGCATCATCACATCGTTCACGAAGTAGGCCGCCATCATGGTAAAGGAAACCACCGCCAACGCTCCCCAGCGCATAGCGGCAGAATCGTTCA
>JAFTTU010000104.1 GCA_017466635.1 Bacteroides sp. | reverse complement strand
GTATGCCTCCTACATCGGGTATCGGTATCGGTATCGACCGTCTCGTGATGTTGATGACAGGCAATGCCTTCATCCAGGAAGTATTGTTCTTCCCACAGATGCGTCCGGAAAAGGTAGCTCCGAAGGACAATGCAGCCAAGTACATGGAACTGGGCATCGCTGAAGACTGGGTACCTGTTATCCAGAAAGCCGGTTACAACTTGGTGAATGACATGAAAGAAGTAAATCCACAGAAGCTCCACATGGACATCTGCGGTATCAATAAGAAATATAAATTAGGATTGAACAATCCGACTGTCGACGAAGTCGCTGGCTGGATTAGCAAAATCTAAGCATTATGAATCTGCCCGGTAAAATAGCAATCATGGGTGGCGGTAGCTGGGCTACAGCTATTGCAAAAATGGTAATGGGGAAAGCCGAATCCATTAACTGGTATATGCGCCGAGACGACCGAATTGAAGAATTCAAGCGTCTGGGCCATAACCCGGCTTACCTGACCAGCGTGCGGTTTGACATCAACCGCATCAATTTCTCTTCGGATATCAACCAGGTAGTACGCGAATCGGATACCTTGATTTTCGTGACTCCTTCTCCATACCTGAAGAGCCACCTGAAAAAGTTGAAAGTCAAGTTGAAAGACAAGTTCATCGTTACAGCCATCAAAGGTATCGTACCCGATGAGAACTTGATTGTGTCCGACTACTTCCACAAAATTTATGGTGTACCCGAAGACAACATTGCTGTTATCGCCGGACCTTGCCATGCGGAAGAAGTTGCCTTGGAACGCTTGTCGTACCTTACCATCGGATGTAAGGACATCGAAAAAGCCAAGTTGTTCGCCAAGCAGCTCTCCGGTCATTACATCAAGACTTCGGTCAATCCGGATATCGTAGGTATTGAATATGCTTCTGTTTTGAAGAATATCTATGCCATCGCAGCCGGTATCTGTAATGGTTTGAAGTATGGTGACAATTTCCAGGCAGTGCTCATCTCGAACGCCATTCAGGAAATGAATCGTTTGCTGAATACGGTTCATCCGGTGAGCCGTTCCATCGACGACTCGGCTTATCTGGGCGACTTGCTCGTGACCGCCTACTCCAACTTCAGCCGTAACCGTGTGTTCGGTACCATGATTGGTAAAGGCTATTCGGTGAAGAGCGCACAGATAGAAATGGAAATGATTGCCGAAGGTTACTACGGCACCAAGTGTATCAAGGAACTGAACAAGCACTTGCATGTAAACATGCCGATTGTGGATGCCATCTACAACATCTTGTATGAACGCATCAGCCCGATGATTGAAATCAAGTTGTTGACGGATTCGTTGAGATAATACAGCAAGGAAGAAAAAGAAATCATAAATCATCAATCATAAATCTATTATGAAAAATATTTGTTTGAACATCGACAAGGCAGCTGTTTGCAAGGAAACAGTAGCTGCTTATGAAGCACAGGTAAAAGCGTGCATGGAAACTTTGGAAAACGGTTCTGGTTTGGGTAACGACTTCTTGGGTTGGTTGCACTTGCCATCTTCAATCACTGCCGAACACTTGGCAGACTTGAAGGGTGCTGCTCAGGTATTGCGCGAAAACTGCGAAGTAGTGGTTGTAGCCGGTATCGGTGGTAGCTACTTGGGTGCCCGTGCCGTAATCGAAGCATTGTCAAACAGCTTCCAATGGTTGAAGAAGGAACAAAACGGTCCTATCATCGTGTTTGCCGGTCACAACATTGGTGAAGACTACTTGTATGAACTCACTGACTACTTGAAGGACAAGAAGTTCGGTGTTATCAATATCTCCAAGTCGGGTACTACTACCGAAACTGCCTTGGCATTCCGTCTCTTGAAGAAGCAATGCGAAGACCAAATGGGTAAGGAAATGGCCAAGAAGTGCATCGTGGCCGTTACTGACGCCAAGAAGGGTGCTGCCCGCGTAACTGCCGACAAGGAAGGTTACAAGACATTCATCATCCCTGACAACGTAGGTGGTCGTTTCTCTGTATTGACTCCGGTAGGTTTGTTGCCAATCGCTGTTGCAGGTTTCGACATCGAACAATTGGTTGCAGGTGCTTGCGATATGGAAAAGGTTTGTGGTTCTGAAACTCCGTTCTGCGAAAACCCGGCTGCTATCTATGCTGCTGTCCGTAACGAGCTCTACAAGCAAGGCAAGAAGATTGAAATCCTCGTGAACTACAACCCGAAACTCCATTACATGAACGAATGGTGGAAGCAGTTGTACGGTGAATCAGAAGGTAAGGACGGCAAGGGTATCTACCCGTCTGCAGTTGACTTCTCTACCGACCTCCACTCCATGGGTCAATGGATTCAGGAAGGCGAACGTACCATCTTCGAAACAGTTATCTCTGTAGAAAATCCGGACAACGAACTCCGCGTTCCATCAGACGAAGAAAACCTCGACGGTTTGAACTTCCTCGCAGGCAAGCGTGTAGACGAAGTGAACAAGATGGCCGAACTCGGTACTCAGTTGGCACACGTTGACGGTGGTGTTCCTAACATGCGCCTCATCGTTCCTCAGTTGAGCGAATACTACTTGGGTCAGGTAATCTATTTCTTCGAAAAGGCTTGCGGTATCAGCGGTTACTTGCTCGAAGTGAATCCGTTCAACCAACCGGGTGTAGAAGCTTACAAGAAGAACATGTTTGCTCTCTTGAACAAGCCTGGTTACGAAGAAGAATCAAAGGCTATCCAAGCCAGATTGTAATATTGAAGGACTAATAGCGAAGAATCCCGGTAACATCCACGTTGATGGTTCCGGGATTTTTCATTGTTTATGCCACTTCTCAAAAGTGTATTTTTCTCTACATTCCCTACATACCTACATAAGCATTGATAATCAATAAAATAGCCATGTAGGGAACTTGTTAAATGCATGTAGGGAAGCTATTTTCCCTACATTTTCCCTGTCCTTCTCTACATGAAAATGTATTTTGCATACATTTTCAAACCATCTACCTGCATTCGAATCTTATATTCACAATGCTTCGTCTATATATTCAAAGCCCATCGTCTATATAGACAAAGCATTGCGTCTATATATTCAAAGCGCTTTGAATATAAAAAACATACTGATAATCAGGCATATACATATATTCACGTCTGTATATTCAATCGAGAGAGTCCATTCATGTAGGCAAAAAATTGCCTACATGTTACCTACATGGTTTAACTATCTGATTATCAACACCGATGTAGGAATGTAGGCAAAATTGACAAAAAAAACTTTTTAGTGAGTGAATTCAACTTGCAAATGCGTCATCCCTGTGGCGTTTGTGAACAAGAAGTTAAAAATAACAAAAGGGAAAACAGTCTTTGAACTATCTAAAATTCGTGGATTTTACCAATAACTTCAACGTAAAGCAACTCCCCTTTCCTACTTCACTACTCACCCGGATACTTCCCCCATGCAAGGTCATAATCTGCTTGCATAGGCTCAAGCCGATACCGGAACCGGTGGTCTTGGTCGTAAAGAACGGAATGAAAATCTTGTCCTGTACCTCCGGCAAGATACCGTTACCATTGTCCTTGACCGAGAGTTGGAAGGTGTGTTTCTCCGCCAAGTAAGCGGTCTCTACCACTACTTCCGGATGCGGCTGCTCTGCACAAGCCTCACCGGCATTCTTCAGCAAATTAATCAGGACCTGTTCCATCTGGGAACGATCTATCATCAGCTTCCGGTTCTCGTCCTCTACCTTATAGATATAGCGCACCTTCGATGATGGGAACAACTTCTTGATATCGTCCAACCAATCGCCCACGCGCACCGGTGCCAAGATAGGCGATGACAAACGGGACAGCTTGCGATAGTTCTCCACGAAACCCAGCAATCCCTTGCTACGGCGATGAATGGTCTTCATCCCTTGAAGAAGGATGCTCTCCTCCTCCATGCCTTGCTGCAACGCCCGTTCACACAAAGTGTCGCTCAATGAAATGATAGGGGTAATGGAATTCATGATTTCATGTGTCAGGACACGGACCAACTTCTGCCATGCTTCCATTTCGTTCTCTTCCAGAATCGAACGGATGTTCTTCAGGTTCACCAAGCGCAAGTCGGCATAGTTGGTGGAGTATTCCGTCACCGTCACCGCCATGTCTTGCATGAACTCTTCCTTATAGATACGGACCACCTTCACCTCACCGGGCTGCAAGGCCTTCAATAGGGTCGGGAAATCGGTGTTCAGTCCTTTCAGTTCCTCCAGTTGATGAATGGTATATCCACACAAGTCGTGTACGCCTGCCTGATTCATCCACAGCACCTGCCCTTCCTTGTCCGTGACCAACATGCACGTATCCACCGTATCGAGCAAGGTCTCGAAATAACGGTATCGTTCTTCTTGGGTAGAAACGCGGGTACGCAAGGAAGTCATGACTTCGTTGATGTCTTCCAACAACCGCCTTTCCATACGGCCTTGTGTCTTGCCCGAAAAGTTCAACGAGAAATCACCATAACGGATGGACTCCACCATGCGCAACAACCGGTGGGTAGTCTGCCAATAGATGGAGACCACATAAGTCATGATGACCAATACCATGAGGCAAGCAAAAAACATACAGAAATAAAGCTCATGCCCATGGAATATATAAATCGCTACCGAGCTGATGCCTAGCAAGCACATCAGCAGCACCATCCGTATGGTTTGCCAATGCGTCATAAGCCCAATTTTTCCATTTTACGATAGAGGGCATAACGGGTGATGCCCAACATTTCCGCTGCACTGCTCACATTTCCTGCCGCTTTCTTCAAGGCACGCTTGATGGCCTTCTGCTCCAACTCTTCCAGGTTCAAGGTCTCGTCCAAAGCACTCTTCTTTTCGGGTTGTGGAGTCAACATGAAATCATCCGGACGCAACCAGGCGAACTGCGACAGGATGACTGCCCGTTCGATGGCATGCTGAAGTTCCCGCACATTGCCCGGCCATCCATAACGCATCAGCTTCTGCTTGGCTTCGCGGGTCAATCCCTGAAGGTCCTTCTTGTACTTATGGGCATACTTCTGCAAGAAATGTTCGGCCAATAGAATTATGTCCTCTCCTCGTTCCCTCAATGGCGGGATATGGATTTCGATGGTATTGATGCGATACAGCAAGTCCTGACGGAAAGTCCCCTCATCCACCATCTGACGGATATCGGCATTGGTTGCACAAATCAGACGGACATTGATGGGTAAGGTCCTGGTAGCTCCCAAACGGGATATCTGACGCTTCTCGATGGCCGTCAGCAACTTGCTTTGCATGGACATGGACAAGTTACCTATCTCATCCAGGAACAAGGTTCCGCCCGAAGCCACTTCCATGCGACCGGCCTTGGCCTTACGGGCATCGGTAAACGCTCCCTTCTCATAACCGAAAAGCTCGCTCTCGAAAAGCGATTCGGGCACACTGCCCAAGTCAATCGTCACGAAAGGTGCCTGCTGACGGGGAGAGAAGAAACGGAGCGAACGGGCCACCAAATCCTTACCTGTACCGTTTTCACCTAAAATCAGGATATTGGCATCCGTTTCCGACAGCTGACGGATGGTTCTGAACACATCCTGCATCACCTTCGACTGGCCAATCATCAAAGGCACGTCCTTGTCCTGACCGCTCAGTGCCTCCACTTTCGCCTGCAAATTCTTGATTTCCCTACGTGACTGTCTTAACTTGACGGCAGAAGAAAGAGTGGCAAGCAGCTTCTCTTTTTCCCACGGCTTGGGAATAAAGTCCGTTGCTCCTGCCTTGATGGCACGTACCGCTTTCTCCGTATCGGCGTATGCCGTCATGAAGAGAACCACTGCCTCCGGATCGATTTTCAATATTTGCTCCAGACAATCGAAGCCTTCCTGTCCGCTGATGGCATCGCGGCTGAAATTCATGTCGAGCAAAATCACATCCGGTTCAAAGGTCGTC
>JAFTTU010000033.1 GCA_017466635.1 Bacteroides sp. | reverse complement strand
TTTCCCCAAGTATGCCAAGAACATTGGTGAAATAGTACTTGTTGGTCTGCCCTTGTTTAAGCAATGTATAGGGAACACCTCCCGTTTTTCTCATTTCTTTCCATTCTTCCTCTTTGTCTACAGGTGTCAGGCCTTCCAATCGCGAACGGACAGATGACGCATCGTAATTGTCTTCTCCGAAATCCCATTCGTAAGCGATTCGTAAACTGTCGGAGGTCACTTCATATACCTGTCGGTCGATGGCAGGCGTGAAGTAAACCTTGTCCTGATAGATATAAGAGAAACCGCCGGATATAGCCCAATTGGAGGTGTTATGATCTCTCCATAATCCTTTGATTAGTTTAGCCGAGTCCGCATCCAATATACACATGGCATCGCTTTCGATGTCTGTACTTCCTGACCATGAAAGGAGTCGATTGTCGTCCAAAAGCTGTAGGTTGTGATATGCCAATCCTTCCGGCATATTCATCTTCCGTACAAAACTTCCATCCGTCCGATACAGATAAAGCATACCCAATGGCGACATCATATAGACCAAGTCCTTTTCCGCATCAATGTCCATGTCGTAAATCAGGTACGGGTATTCTTCGGGGCCTTGTCCTTTCTTTCCGATGGTATGAAGGAAATTTCCTTCGGCATCGTATACCAAAATATTGATGTATGTAAAGCCTGGGTAATCTTCATTCAGGATGTAATACTTATCGTTTACTTTTCGGATTCGATGTACATGATCCATCAGGGCCGTATCGTTTGTTTCCAATGGAATGACCTCGATTCGGCTGAACAAGTCTTTGAGTGAAACTTCCGTTTCCTTCAAGGTTGCTTTCAATACATTATTCTCAGTTTCCTTGGTTTGCGAGGAACAGGCTGCCAGTAACCATGTAAGCAGCAATAGATAAAAACATTTTTTCATGGGTCGTTTATATTTATTTGAAATACAGTTTCAGCAGACAAGGATTGTCGTCTTCCAACATATTCTCCAGCTTCTGATATTCCTCTTCCGGTAAAATGGAATTGAACGCAAAAGTAGCCGATACTACAATCACAGGAAAATAATTTATCTGAAATCTTTCTGAAATTTATCTGAAATTTATCTGAAATCTTCATTTTCAATCTGAATTAGCATTGAAATAGAAAACCAACATTTACTAAAATCGCCCATTTCATCGAAGTTTTTCCACAAGTGCCAGCACTTGTGTCACAATGGCCATACAGATTGTGTAGATATACTAAAAAACTCCTTTCCTACACAAAATTTCAATCATCTGCTTACACTCCTGCAACCGGGACTTAACCGCTTGGGATTCATCGTGAAAGCGGTGGCACGAGTGATGCAACCGTCGTGTTGCTCCTGCCACCAAAAAAATTTCGGGAAACCTTTAGAAGGTTTCCGAGAAAGATGTAGAAGGTTTCGCCGAAAGATTATACATCTTACCGCAAACACATACGTATGTATCGGCAAACATATACTGAAGCGGTGGCACATACATACGGGAGCATCGGCTCACACATGCGGGAGTGTTTTTCAGTTATGAGTTTTGAGTTATGAGTGATGAGTTTTGAGCGTCTATTTTTTCCGTACAAGCGATGGATAACGTAAGTAGTCTCAGGTGGTTGCGAGAGTAGTCTCATCGGCTTGCGAGAGTACTCTCACATGGTATCGAGAGTAGTCTCATTTTTTGGTGGCACGGGTGGCTTTTGCTTATATTTTTTTCATCAAAATAGCAAGGCTGGAGATTGTTTTCTCCAGCCTTGCTATTCTTTCTTTACAAACGGGCACTGCGATTCTAACCCGTCGCATCAGAACAAAAACCTCAAGACATCATTGAAGTTTGCCCAAATCAGCAGACCGAACAACAGAATCATGCCTCCCATCTGGGCATATTCCATAAACTTGTCGCTCGGCTTGCGGCGGGCAATGATTTCGTACAAAAGGAAAAGCACATGTCCACCATCGAGCGCCGGAATAGGCAAGATGTTCATGAACGCCAGAATGATGCTCAAGAAAGCAGTCATTTCCCAGAAACGATGCCAGTCCCATACCGACGGGAAGATGCTGCCGATGGTACCGAAACCACCTACGCTCTTGGCACCCTCCTTGGTGAAGACGTATTTCATATCGTTGACATAACCCTTCAATGTATTTACGCCCAAAGCAATACCTGCCGGGAACGATTCAAAGAAGCCGTATTCCAACTTTGTCACCTTGTAATCCGCCAAAGCTGCCGAGCTGGCTCCTACCATAAACAAGGTATCGGTCTGCAAAGCTACTGTATCACGGACACCGGCACGGGAATACACCAAGGTCAAATCGGCAACCTCCTTTCCTTCTGCCTCAGCGTCCTGACGCAAGGCATCCAACTGGTAGATGAAGGCATTGTAAGAACTCAATGCTTTTCCGTTGACCGACAGGAGAACATCGCCCGACTGAATACCGATGGCATCAAAAGGACGGCCCGGCATCACCGAATCCACCACGTTCGGAATCAATGGTTCTACAAAAGGAGGATTGTCCTTCGCCACATCCAGCAGGCTCACTTCCGGCATGAAGATTTCCACTTCCTGACCGTCACGGTCTACCTTCACCACACGAGCCTCGGTGATGGCACGGAGCATATCTACATTGAACCGTTGCAACGGTTGGTCGTCGGCACTCAACAGGATATCGCCATCGCGGAAGCCGATTTCTTCGGCATGCTCGTTGAACTCCATCCCGTGCTTCATGTCCTGCAACGATACATACTGGTCGCCCCAAGTAAAGAGCGTCATGGAATAGATGAACAATGCCAACAGGAAGTTCATCATGACCCCGCCTATCATGATCAACAGACGCTGCCATGCCGGCTTGGCACGGAACTCCCAAGGTTCTACCGGATGGTTCAAGTCTTCCGAGCTTTGGGTCTCGTCCACCATACCGGCTATCTGTACATAGCCGCCCAAAGGCAGCCAGCCCACCCCATACTCGGTTTCACTATTCTTGGGTTTGAACTTGAACAACGAGAACCACGGGTCGAAGAACAAGTAGAATTTGGTCACACGGACCTTAAATAGTTTCGCAAAAAAGAAATGCCCTCCTTCGTGAATAATCACCAACAATGACAGGCTCATCATCAGCTGAAGGGCACGAATCAAAAATGTCTCCATTTATAAGTTAATCAATTTAGTTATTATTCTATCCTATCAGGCTTTCTGCCATACGACGGGTTTCTGCATCCGTCGCTACATAATCTTCGTAGGTAGGTGTCTGAATGAACGGCACCTTGCCCATACATTGCTCAATCACTTCGCTCATGCGGAGGAAAGGAAGTCTGTCTTTCAGGAAAGCCGAAACCACCACCTCATTGGCCGCATTGACAATGCAAGCCATGTTTCCTCCCCGATTCAGCGCCTCGTATGCCAAAGCCAAGCAACGGAAACGGTTGGTATCGGGCTGTTCGAATGTCAGTTCCTTCATGGTAGCGAAGTCCAGACGGTCGAACGAAGCCTTGATGCGTTGCGGATAGGAGAACGCATACTGAATGGGCAATCGCATGTCCGGCACACCCAACTGCGCCTTCACGGCTCCGTCTTCGTATTGCACCATGGAATGGATGACCGACTGCGGATGTACCACCACTTCGATTTGGTCCGGACGTACGCCAAACAACCACTTGGCTTCAATCACTTCGAAGCCCTTGTTCATCATGGTGGCAGAATCGATAGTAATCTTCGCACCCATGTCCCAATTGGGATGCTTCAAGGCTTGTTCCTTCGTCACATGCTGCAATTGCTCCATCGAGAACGTACGGAATGGACCACCCGATGCGGTCAATATTACCTTTTCCAAGGCATTGTTCGGCTCCAGACACTGGAAGATGGCCGAATGTTCCGAATCTACCGGAAGAATCGGAGTGTGATATTGCTGTGCCAAGGCATTGATAAGCTCACCGGCTACCACGAGCGTTTCCTTGTTGGCCAGTGCTATCGCCTTTCCTGCCTTGATGGCGTTCATGGTCGGACGCAAACCTGCATATCCCACCATGGAAGCCAGCACCACATCAATCGGCTTGGCTTCTACAATTTCACAAAGCGCATCGGCTCCTGCATAGACTTGAATGGGCAGGTCCGCCAACATTTCCTTCAATTGCAGGTATTTGGCTTCATTGGCTATCACTACGGCTGCCGGCATGAATTTACGGGCTTGCTGTGCCAATAGTTCCACTTGGTTGTTTGCCGTCAAGGCGTATGCTTCGTACAAATCGGGATGTTCCTCGATGACCTGCAAGGCCTGAGTACCGATGGAACCGGTCGATCCCAATATCGCTATCTGTTTCTTTTTCATGGTCTTAAAACACTATATATTTGGAAGGGTCCAATGCCCGTCCCCTGTTCCATATTTCAAAATGAAGATGAGGTCCCGTAGTCTTTTCACCGGTATTGCCCACCAAAGCGATGGCTTCGCCGGCCTTGACCGTATCGCCTACCTTCTTCAGCAACGAGCCACAATGCTTGTAGATGGACACCAGATTCTGTCCATGCTGCACCTGAATGACATAGCCGGTATCGGCGGTATAGGTGGCAAGCATCACCGTACCGTCCAAGGTAGCCAATACACTTTCGTTCGGACTGGCAGCAATGTCGATGCCATAATGCTTCTTGGCTGCATCGAACTCCGATGAAATCATGCCTCGGGTAGGACGGAAGAAAATCAGTCCCGTTACCGCCGGAGCATTGTCTATGGTGGTCAGGTTGTAGCGTTCCGTCTCTTCGTATTGTTTACGGAAATCATCCTCCGCCTGGGTACGTTCCATCAGTTCTTCCGAACGGACGGCTGTCAACGAGTCGATGCTATGGACACTATCCACCTTCACATTCCCGCTGATGATGTCCTGAATGTTCATGATATACATCCGCTGGCGTTCCAACATCCATTGCAGCGAATCGGCACGCAAAGCATTCTGTACTACCTGTTCACGCACTTCCGTATTCATATACCCCGGCAGATAGTTGCGCAAAGGGGTAAAGATGATAATCAGCGAAGCTATCAGGAAGATGACGGTTACCGCAGAAAGAAGTACAGACACACCATTCAGCTTGGATACATGGATACCCACGATTTCCTCCAACGTGTTCTCGTTGGTGATGGTCAGCTTGTACTTGAACTTGAAGTTCTTCCAGAATACTTTCCGTTTGTTCTTCATACTCTATCCGATACAATGTATTATAGCAAGCCTTCGGGTACTTCTACCGTCAAGCGTCTCTTCTTCTTTTCCAGTTTCACGATAAACTCTTCATGAGCAGGCAACAGGATTTCCTCGCCATCCGGGTGTTCGATGGAGAACAGCACATTCATGGTGCTGTCGTCTACTGCCACAATCTCACCCAAATCGCCGTGATGGATATCCTTCACCTGGAAACCTACGAAATAGCCCCATGTGGGGATATCGTCCGAATCGTCTTCTTCCACAAACTTCAACGGGAAATAGACTTCCACATTCGTGAACTTACGTGCCTGCTCGGCGGTATCCACATTTTCCAGTTTCACCAAAGCAGAGGTTTCTGAGCGGAAACGGTATTCCTCGATAAAGAAAGGTACCAGAATACCGTCCAGCAAACAAATGAGATATTCCGCGTCCACGCGGTCAAAGATGTCGTCCGTGAAGGTAAAGGACAGCTCTCCCTTCACGCCGTGTGGCTTGTTGAACACACCTATTTTGAAAACTTCTTCCTTCTTTATCATGGCTTAATGCCTTGGGTTGTTGTTTCTTCTCTGAGTAAACGGTCTGCGCTGATTGTTGTACGGTCGGCGCTGATTGTAATAAGGGCGCGGCTCGTTCAGGCGCAAATCCTCGACTTTCAAATCGATGGCGCCGTGGGTATATTCACGAAGGTCGTCCACAATCTTCTGGTCTTCGATGCCCTCCTTGTTCCAGTTGTTCAGGTTCTTTCTCATCTGAATGGTCAACAACTTGATGAGCTCATTCTTTTCCACTCCATCTTCCATTTCCATGGCTTTCTTAATCATTCCTTCCAGGAAACGGCCATAATGACGGTAACGGAAAGGTTCGGTGGAGTATTCCAATTTTTCAGGCTTCAGGGCCAGTTCCTCTCTTTTCACGATTTCGAAAGGATAGTCAATATCTAGCTTGAAATCGGACATGATAGCCAAATGGTCCCAAAGCTTGTGCTTGAAATCGGGCACATCACGCAAATGCGGAAACATGTTTCCCATAATGTTGATGATGGTCCGGGCACAACGCTGTCGTTCTTCCCTGTCCTCGATGGTCAAGGCATGGTCTACCATATTCTGTATACTTCTTCCGTATTCAGGAAGTTCCATTTTCTTTCGCTGGGTATTATATTCCATATTGTCAAATTAGTTTTTTGGGTTGAGACGCAACAAATTCCTTCAGATAGAAAGGCTCAAAATAGGCCACATCCTTAAAGTCTTCTTTCGCCTTGGCTTTCTCCGCCAATGGAAACATCCACTTGGCCAACGGATAGATGTTGTCGATGAAGTGGGCATTGGGATGGGTTATCTTCTCACGGCACTTGGCGGAGCCGTTGCCGAAGAAATACACCGGATGCTTTTCGAGGAATTCAAGGTAGGAATTCTCATCTACGATATCGGCTGCAATTTCACGCTTCACATTCAACGCACGGTCATACAAAGCGGCATATACCTCCATACGGCGGGCATCAATCATCGGACAAAGCAAGGCATCTTCGGGAAGTTCCTGCTGCAGGAGTACCGGCACGCACATCACTTCCAGCGTAGGGATAGCAATCAACGGCAAGTTCCGTCCGTAGCAAATGCCTTTCGCCATGGACACGCCAATGCGCAAGCCGGTATACGAACCGGGACCACAACTCACAGCCACCGCATCGAGCACCATGCCATGACTATCGACAAACGACAAAGCCTCGTCCACAAACACTCCCAACTGGACAGCATGCTGCGGACCGTTCAAATCGGACACCTTGAATTCGTTCCAACCGTCTTCACTGACAGCCACCGAACATGCCTCCGTAGAGGTCTCTATATGTAAAATACACGACATATTCTGTTCTTTCTTAAAATATAAAGTGCAAATATACACTTTTATTTATACATCATTTCCATAAAAACGTTACTTTTGCAAAAAAACCATTTAGATATGATACAATCAATGACCGGATACGGCAAAGCGACCGTAACCTTCGGAGAAAAGAAAATACACGTAGAACTCAAGTCACTCAATAGCAAGGCGATGGATTTGTCGGTGCGAATTGCCCCGCTCTACCGCGAAAAAGAAATGGAAATCCGCAACCAGATATCCAAAGCGCTCGAACGTGGCAAGGTGGATTTCAGTCTATGGATTGAGAAGGAAGCTGCCGAAATGGCAACTCCTATCAATGCTGCGCTGATGAGCAATTACTACGAACAGTTCAAGAATATTGCTGCCACTTCGGACATTCCGATGCCGACCGACCTCTTTGCCACCTTGCTTCGCATGCCGGACGTACTGACCAAAGTCGACATCCAAGAATTGAGCGACGAGGAATGGACCGTCGTAAGCCAAGCCATCGACGAAGCCATTGACCAAATCACCAACTTCCGCATCCAGGAAGGAGCCGCCCTTGAAAAGAAATTCCACGAAAAGCTGGACAACATCGAAGCACTGATGAAGGATATCGAACCGTACGAAATGGAACGTGTGACCAAAATCCGTGAAAAGATTACCGCTGCACTCGAAAAGACCATCAGCGTGGATTATGACAAGAACCGTCTGGAACAGGAATTGATATACTACATCGAGAAGCTGGACATCAACGAGGAAAAGCAACGCCTCGCCAACCACCTTGCCTACTTCCGCGAAACCATGGCTTCCGGCCACGGACAAGGCAAGAAGCTCGGCTTCATAGCCCAGGAAATGGGACGTGAAATCAATACCACCGGAAGCAAGTCGAACCATGCCGAAATGCAGAACATCGTGGTGCGCATGAAAGACGAGCTGGAGCAAATCAAGGAACAAGTGCTGAATGTAATGTAAACCAACATACTATGAAAGGAAAACTGATTATCTTCTCCGCCCCGTCGGGCTCGGGAAAGTCCACCATCATCAATTACCTGATGACACAGAACCTGAACCTTGCGTTCTCCATCTCCGCCACAAGCCGTGCTCCCCGCGGAACTGAGCAACATGGCGTGGAATACTATTTCCTCTCCGCCGAGGAATTCAAGCAACGCATCGCCAACGATGAATTTCTGGAATACGAGGAAGTGTACGAAAACCGTTTCTATGGTACGCTGAAAGCGCCCATCGAAAAGCAGCTGGAGGCAGGCTTCAATGTGGTGTTCGATGTGGACGTAGTAGGCGGATGCAACATCAAGAAGTATTACGGTGAACGTGCCCTCTCGGTATTCATCCAACCTCCTAGCATCGAAGAACTGCGCAAACGATTGGTAGGCCGTGCCACCGATGCCCCTGAGGTCATCGAAAGCCGCATTGCCAAGGCTGAGTTTGAATTGGGCTATGCCGACAAGTTCGATGTAGTGGTTATCAACGACGAATTGGAGAAGGCAAAAGCTGACGCATTGGAAATCATTCAAAAGTTCCTGAAGTCATGAGTTTACCCAAAGAAAAGAAACAAGCCCGCTTCATGATGCATGTCAGTCTCATCATCGGAGCCATATGTATCATCATCTTTGTAATATCCATTGCATTGAAACTATGGCTGTTGGCTCCATGTGCAGCATTTTGTGGAGGCATTCAATATTTCTGTTACAAAAGTTGGCAAAAGAGAGCATGATACGCACAGGAATCTTCGGAGGGTCATACAATCCCATCCACATCGGCCACTTGGCACTCGCCAATTACCTTTGCGAGTATGGCGATCTGGACGAACTTTGGTTCATGGTGTCGCCGCAGAACCCCTTCAAGGCTCACTCATCGGAGTTATGGGACGATAACCTGCGCCTGGAATTGGTGCGTCTGGCCGTGGAAGGCTATCCCAAGCTACACGCCTCGAACTTTGAATTTAAGATGCCACGTCCTTCTTATACTGTCAGCACGCTTGAGAAACTCCGTGAGGCTTACCCCGACCGGGAGTTCATCCTCATCATCGGTGCAGACAACTGGGTATCTTTCCCCCGTTGGAAGGACGCAAACATCATCATGAAGCACCACAAGCTGATGGTTTATCCGCGCCCGGGGTTTGAAATAGACGAAAGCACATTGCCTGCCCATGTGAAGCTGGTAAATACACCGATGCTGGAAGTCAGTTCCACCTTCATCCGCGAAAGCTTGAAGCAAGGCAAGGATGTACGATATTTCCTCCATCCGAAGGTTTGGGATAAAATTTCTTGCATATTCAAAGAACAATCATTACTTTAGCGAAAAATATTAACCTCTAATACATAAATATCATGGGATATAAAATTGATCAAATCGAAGGTATCGGCGCTACATACGCTGAAAAGCTTGAAGCAGCCGGTGTGAAGACCACAGAAGACTTGTTGGAAAAGTGTGCAGCCAAGAAGGGCCGTGCAGCTTTGGCTGAAGAAACCGGTATCAGCGAAAAGCTCATCTTGAAATGGACCAACCATGCAGACCTCTTCCGTATCAACGGTATTGCCGGACAATTTGCAGAATTGCTGGAAGCTGCAGGTGTTGACACTGTAAAGGAACTCCGCCACCGTGTACCAGCCAACCTTCACGCAAAAGTGACTGAAGTAAACGCAGAAAAGAACCTCTGCAACCGCGTTCCTTCTCTTCCTGAACTGGAAAAGATGATTGCCCAAGCCAAGGAATTGGAACCGGTCATCACTTATTGATAGTACATACGTTCATACATGCGATAGTGGATGCGCCAAAACGCATCCACTTTTTTTATTTCAACCAAACACGACCCCATTTTGTTATAGCAGCATAACCCTTAATGTATGTAACCATGGACAAATTCAGACTCATCTTTCTCAGCATCATGCTGCAAGCTAGCTTAAGTATATCTGCCGGATATGCTCCCGCCCTCGTTCAAGATTCCTTGAAAGCTCTCTACCCATCCGTCGATACCGTTGGTTGGAGCAATGACAATGGCTATTATATCGCCGGATTCCAGCACAATGGTTTCGACATGAAAGTGTGGTTCAACTCCAAAGGAAACTGGGTAATGAAACAAACCGATTGGCAAGTCATGGACGAAGTGCCCGAAGCCGTTTATCACACCTTTACCTTCGGTCCTTACTCTACCGATGAAATATTGGATGTTACGTATGTAGAATTTCCCCGCTTGAAATCCCAAGTGGTCGTCCACATCGGCGAGGACAATGCCGAGACAGAATACCAGCTGTTCTATCTGATGGATGGTGAACTCATCAATGCCCGCAACGTAACCAACATGAGCGATATTTTAGGGGCCAATACTTTTCTATAGTCTTCGAGAAGTGCTATCTTTGCAGAAGCATTTCAAAAGAAAGACAATGGAAAACGTACAGACAAATTCGATAAAGGCATGGATATTGGCGGCACGACCAAAAACATTGGCAGCAGCCGCCACTCCCGTTTTGATAGGCTGTTCTTTGGCCGTAGCCGATGGAGCTTTTCAATGGATACCTGCAATCCTATGCTTCCTCTTTGCATTCAGCATGCAGATAGACGCCAACTTCATCAACGATTATTACGATTACCTGAAAGGAAGCGACCGGGAAGACCGCCTCGGTCCTGAACGGGCTTGCGCCCAAGGCTGGATAACCCTCTCTGCCATGAAGAAGGGCATGATATTCATCACCTTACTTTCCTGCTTCTGGGGAATCTTATTATTAAGGTATTGTGGATGGGAAATGATTCCTGTAGGTTTGCTCTGTGTACTCTTTGCTTTCCTCTACACAGCCGGGCCTTACCCATTGGCTTATCACGGATGGGGCGATGTACTGGTCATTGTATTCTTCGGATTCGTACCCGTAGGATGTACTTACTACACCATGGCGCACGACTGGACCTGGAATGTTACCATCGGCTGTGCCGCATGTGGGCTGGTTTCCGACCTCTTGCTGATGTTGAACAATTACCGTGACCGTGAGCAGGACAAGATTAGCGGGAAGCGTACATTAGTCGTTCGCTTGGGTGAAAAGGCCGGTCGATATGCGTATCTGCTGCTAGGAATCATAGCCACCGGGCTTTGTTCGTATTACGCCTTCCATGAACTTCTTTTGGCTTCATTATTGCCTCTGCTATTCCTGATT
Organism: Bacteroides sp.; assembly: GCA_017466635.1. Classification (GTDB taxonomy): domain Bacteria; phylum Bacteroidota; class Bacteroidia; order Bacteroidales; family Bacteroidaceae; genus Phocaeicola. The sequence goes on along the minus strand of JAFTTU010000033.1, from coordinate 1,910 downwards.
CTGCATTTCACCACTTGGCGGGAAATGGTCCGCATCTTCCAGGGAAAAGAGCTGAACATCGTATTGGGCAAAACAGCCCGAAACATTGTGGTGTTCGGGATTTTACTGAGTTTGGGGTTAATACTATAATTTTAGCACGGATTACACGGATTAACACGGATAAAATTCATATGAACACCCATTAAAAACCGTGAAATCCGTGTAATCCGTGCCTAAATTACTTCTCTATCAATACTGTCGCATATGCCGAAATACCTTCCTCCCGACCTGTGAAGCCTAGCTTCTCGGTGGTAGTTGCTTTGATGGACACATCGTCCACATCCACCCCCATCAACCTGGCAAGCACTTCCTGCATTTCAGGAATACGGGCTTTCAATTTGGGCCGTTCTGCACATACGGTAGCATCTACATTGCCTACCCGATACCCTTTCGTGGCAATCAAATCCACCGTCTTGGCCAAAAGAATCTTGCTGTCGATATTCTTGAATTCGCCGGCATTATCCGGGAAATGATAACCGATGTCTCGCATATTGGCAGCACCCAACAAGGCATCACAAATGGCATGAATCAACACATCGGCATCCGAGTGTCCCAACAAACCGAGTTCATGTTCGAACTTGATACCTCCCAACCACAACTCACGCTCCGGTACCAATTGGTGTACATCGAAGCCAAAACCTACTCTGATTTTCATCTTACGTAAAAGTCTAATAATTTCTCACCTTCCAAATATCCTTCCAAGTGCTGACCGATGCTGACAGGACCCACCCCAACTGGTGTACCTGTATAAAGCAAATCACCAATCTTCAAGGTATAGAATTGGCTGATGTATGCTATCAGCTCGTCTATCTTGAAAATCATGTCACGGGTATTTCCTTCCTGCACCTTGTTTCCATCAATTGTCAGATGGAAGTTCAGGTTCTGTACATCCTTGAAACGGTTCACCGGTACAAAGTCACCAATCACGGCAGAGTTGTCAAATCCCTTGCTGATTTCCCAAGGTTTCCCTTCGGAACGGAGCTTCTGCTGCAAATCACGAGCCGTGAAGTCAATGCCGACAGTTACTGCATCGTAGTAACGATGAGCAAAACGGGGAGCGATGTTCTTACCCAATCGGCAGATACGCACCACCAATTCTGTTTCATAATCTACCCGTTTCGAGAAATCGGGAATAAAGAAAGGTTTACTGTCCTTCAGCAAAGCCGAATCAGGTTTCATGAAAATCACCGGTTCTTTCGGCAAGTTCTCATTCGCGTGGAGTTCATGGCAATGTGCCACATAATTCATTCCTATAGCAATAATCTTCATTTTCTTAATCAATGATTGTTATGCGTACAAAAATACAAATAAATGTCGTATCTTTGGCAGACATTAAAATAAATTCATATGAAAAATAACGATTGGAAAGACCGTCTGAATGTGGTGTATTCTACCAATCCGGACTATCAATACGAAAGCATCAATGAAGAAGAAGCTGAGACCCTACCCAAGAATCAGCAGAAGCTACGTGTAAGCATGGAAAAGAAAGGCCGTGGAGGAAAGACTGTCACCCTCGTCCGTGGTTTCATCGGTACGGAAGACGATTTAAAGGAATTAGGAAAGCTTTTGAAGACCAAGTGTGGTGTGGGAGGTTCTGCCAAGGACGATGAAATCATTATTCAAGGCGATTTCAAGCAACGCATCATCGATTTGCTGAAAGCGGAAGGTTATACCCAGACAAAATAAATGAAAAAAAGAGTGGATGCGTCATCAGACACACCCACTCTTTTTTTTATTGAATGCTCGAATTATTCAGCACGCAAAGTGAAACGCTTGAATTCAGTAATCTTCAATTCAGGATCAGCAGCCTTCAAAGTTTCTCTTACAGTCTTCTTGCCATCCAAGATATCTTCCTGGTTCAACAAGCAAAC
>JAFTTU010000032.1 GCA_017466635.1 Bacteroides sp. | reverse complement strand
TCGATGCTAAGGCTGGTATCGCTTTGACTGATACATTTGTTAAGGTGGTTTCTTGGTATGACAACGAAATCGGTTACTCTAACAAGGTATTGGATTTGATCGCTCACATGAAGAAGGTTAACGGTTAATTCGTAACATTTTTATAAGCGAGAGCCGTCCGATACACATCGGGCGGCTTTTTTTTCATATTTATAGTGGTATATTACACAAAATGATTATCTTTGTGCAATTTATGGATTTACGACAATGAAATACGATTTGATAACGATAATTGGTCCTACTGCTTCGGGAAAGACTCCGCTAGCGGCAGCCTTGGCGAACAAACTCGGCACTGAAATCATCAGTGGAGATAGTCGTCAGGTGTATCGTCGTATGGATTTGGGAACTGGAAAAGACTTGGTGGACTATACGGTGGATGGACACGAAGTGCCTTATCACTTGATAGACATCGTCGAACCTGGATACAAGTACAATGTTTTCGAGTATCAAAGGGATTTCCTGAAAGCTTATGAGGAAATTACCGCGAAAGGAAAATTGCCTGTTCTCTGTGGGGGTACGGGTATGTATGTGGAATCAGTATTGAAGGGATACCGATTGTTGCCGGTGCCCGAGAATCCGGAACTTCGTGCATCGTTGGAAGGCAAGTCGCTGGAGGAGCTTACTCATATCCTCGAAGGGTATAAGAAGCTACATAATTCCACGGATGTGGATACGGCCAAGCGAGCCATCCGTGCGATAGAAATCGAAGAGTATTACAAGCAGCAACCACCCGAATATCGGGAGTTTCCTTCCCTGCATAGCTTGATAGTGGGGGTAAACATCGACCGGGAGCTTCGTAGGGAAAAGATTACCCGACGTTTGAAACAACGATTGGATGAAGGAATGGTGGAAGAGGTGAGAGGCTTGTTGGCAGAAGGCATACATCCGGACAATCTGATATATTATGGATTAGAGTACAAATTCCTTACACAATATGCCATCGGTGAATTGACATACGAGGAAATGTTCCTTCAATTGGAAACAGCTATCCATCAGTTTGCCAAGAGACAGATGACTTGGTTCAGAGGCATGGAAAGACGTGGATTTACCATTCATTGGCTGGATGCCACTTTACCGATGGAAGAGAAACTGGAACGAATTATCAACCTGATAAACACAAATAACTAACGTAATGGCAGTAGAGACAAACAGATGGGGGATTATCTACAATCCCAAAGCCGGTAGTCGCAAGGCCCAAAAGAAGTGGGACAAGATTCGCGAGTACATGGAAGAGCGTGGCGTATTGTTCGACTATATGCAGTCGGAAGGATATGGCTCCGTGGAACGTTTGGCGCGTATGCTGGCCAACAATGGCTATCAGACGATTGTTATCGTGGGTGGTGATGGTGCCATCAACGATGCGGTAAATGGCATCATGACTTCATCTGCAGAAAAGAAGGATGAAATTGCCTTGGGTATCATTCCGAACGGTATCGGCAATGACTTTGCTTCGTATTTCGGATTGGAAAGTGATGACTATAAGGAAGCCGTTGACTGGATTATCAATCGTCGTCTGAGAAAAATCGATGTGGGACGTGTAGGCTATACCGATGGTGACGTGTGTGGAACCCGTTACTTCATCAATGCCATGTACATCGGTTTGGGAGCCCGTTTCGTATGGATTTCGAATGGTACCCGTCGATTCTGGGGAATGCAATGGCTTTCGTTCTTGTCGTCCATGTTCCTGCTTTTGTTTGAAAGAAAGCTGCATCGGGTACACATGAAAATCAATGGCGAACATATCCGCGATAAAGTGATGACCGTATGTATCGGTAGTGCCCGAGGATATGGATTGACGCCTAGTGCAGTACCCTACAATGGTTGGCTGGATGTATCGGTAGTATACAGACCTGAGCTGATGCAATTGCTCAAAGGCTTGTGGCTATTGGTTCAGGGACGTATTCTCAATGCAAAGGTGGTAAAGCCTTATCGTACTCGCAAGGTGAAGATTCTGCGTGCCCAGAATGCTGCTTTGAGTTTGGATGGTCGACAATTGTATCATGAATGTCCGTTGGACGTTAGAATTTTACCAGAAGCATTAACTTTGATAATACCTAAATGATATGACAATACAAGATTTAAAGAATTCGGAAAATTTCTTTCTGTTGGCTGGTCCTTGTGTAATTGAGGGAGAAGACATGGCTATGCGTATTGCAGAGCGAGTGGTCAAGATGACCGACAGACTGAACATACCTTACGTGTTCAAGGGTTCTTATCGCAAGGCCAATCGTTCCCGTTTGGATTCGTTTACCGGTATCGGCGATGAAAAGGCTTTGAAGATTCTCAAGAAGGTACGTGATTCATTCGGTGTGCCCGTAGTAACAGACATTCATGCACCGGAAGAAGCCTTTATGGCTGCTGAGTATGTAGATGTGTTGCAGATTCCGGCTTTCCTTTGTAGACAAACGGATTTGTTGGTAGCTGCTGCCAAGACCGGCAAGATTGTCAATATCAAGAAAGGTCAGTTCTTGTCTCCGGGTGCCATGCGCTTTGCGGCCGACAAGGTAGTAGAAGCTGGAAACAATCAGGTGATGTTGACTGAACGTGGAACCACCTTCGGTTATCAGGACTTGTTGGTAGACTATCGTGGTATTCCTGAAATGCAGACCTTTGGACATCCGGTGGTATTGGATGTTACCCATTCTTTGCAACAACCGAATCAGACCAGTGGTGTAACAGGTGGCATGCCTGCATTGATTGAAACCGTGGCAAAAGCAGGTGTGGCTGTAGGTGTAGATGGCTTGTTCATGGAGACTCACGAAGACCCGTCTGTGGCAAAGAGTGATGGTGCCAATATGCTGAAGCTGGACTTGCTGGAAGGTTTGTTGGAAAAACTAGTTCGGATTCGTCAAGCAATCAAATAAAATAAAAAGAGGAGCAATTGCTCCTCTTTCCTTTTATCCTATCTTACTGATTTTTCTAAGTTTGTCTTCTTCGATAATCTTTATTTTTCGTCCGTCAATGGCTATCAATTTTTCATTGGCAAAGTTGGACAAGGTACGGATAGCATTCGAAGTAGTCATGTTGGAGAGATTGGCCAAATCTTCGCGTGAAAGATAGATACTCAAGGTAAATTCATCTTCTTCCACTCCATATGTGTCTTTCAAGAACAACAACGACTCAGCCAAACGACCTCGGATATGCTTTTGGGTAAGGTTGACCGTTCTTTCATCAGAGATACCCAAGTCGATGGAAAGCTGACGAATGAAGAACATTGCCAATTCGTTGTTTTCTGATAATAGTTTCATGATAGCAGTCATCGGAATCAAACAAATGGTACACGGTTCGAATGCTGCAGCTGCTGTAACAAAATTTTCTTCAGCGAAGTAGGCACGATACGCAAAATATTCCTTGTCCTTGATGACACGGATAATTTGACTTCTACCCCCTACACCTTCTTTATAGATTTTTACTTTACCGGTAAGAAGACACATCAAATGCATGGGCGTTTCGCCTTCACAATAGATGGTTTCGTTTTTCTTGAACTTCTGAACTGTGAAGTTTTGTGCCAGGTATTCTCTCTGCTCTGAGGTCAGAGGCATCCATAGGTCGGGGATGCAATCTGCTATTTCTTTTTCTGTCAATTCCTTCTTTGCCATTATCTTCTATGCTATAAAACCGTGTTATACAGCACAAAGGTAGGAAGAAAATTATAAAAAAGAAATGAAACGCAAGAAAAAGTAATAAAAAAGGGGGTAAATACCCCCTTTTTATCATTTTGTGAATAAAAGTTCTCGATATTTAGGCAATGGCCAAATCTCATCATCGATTTCTAGCTCCAGATGATCGATGTGTTCACGTATCTGTTCCATATAAGGTCTAACCTTTTCTTCATAACTATATGCCTTTTCCACTTGACTAGTCAAGCGATTGGAGATACGGCGAGCTTCGGTCATTTCTCGTACCAATTGTTTGATTTCAAGGATTCGGAATTGAATTTCCTTTACAAGTTCACGTCTGTCGGCACCCAGCATTTCATATTCTACTTGTGAGAATGTTTCACGAAGGCCGCGCAAGTTTTCCAACAATCGGTTTTGGTAGATGACTGCTGTTGGTACGATGTGATTAATGGCCAAATCTCCCAATACCCGGCTTTCAATCTGTACCTTCTTGGTGAACTTTTCCAATTCTACTTCGATACGACAAATCAACTCGTTTTCGTTGAAGATGTTTTCTCCTATCAATACTTCACGTGATTGCTTGTCGTTGAATCGCATGATGGCTTCAGGTACATGGCTGATGTTGGTCAAACCACGCTTGAGGGCTTCTTCTTTCCATTCTTCAGAATAACCGTCTCCTTCGAAACGAATATTCTTGGATGCAATAATCATTTCCTTCAATACCTTATACAAAGCTTCTTCCTGTTCCATACCTTGTGATACGAGAAGGTCGATGTTTGCCTTGAATTCGTTGAGTTGGTGAGCCATGGCTGCATTGATGACAATCATTGATGCAGCACAGTTGGCAGATGAACCGGCAGCACGGAATTCAAAACGATTCCCTGTAAAGGCAAATGGAGAAGTACGGTTTCTATCTGTGTTATCCAAAAGGATAGCCGGAATACGACTGATGCCTAATTGTAATGCTTTTTTCTTTTCTTCAGTCAGCTTTGCATCTCCTAAATTCTCAGCTACTTCGTCGAGCATGTGCGAAAGATGACCACCTAGGAAAATGGAAAGAATGGCTGGAGGAGCTTCTGCTGCACCCAAGCGGTGGCTGTTGCCGGCACTTACAATTGATGCACGAAGCAAATCCTGATTCTTGTATACCATCATCAACACATTCACTATAAATGTCAAGAAGAGCATATTGCCATCTGCAGTCTTGGTAGGAGAGAACAAGTTGATGCCAGTATCAGTACACAAAGACCAGTTATTGTGCTTACCCGAACCATTCACTCCCTTGAAAGGTTTTTCGTGAAGCAATACGGTAAAGTTATGCTTGGTTGCAATACGTTTCATCAAGTCCATCACCAACTGGTTGTGGTCGTTTGCCAAGTTCACGTCTTCGAAGATAGGAGCCAATTCGAACTGGTTCGGAGCTGCTTCATTATGACGAGTCTTGACAGGGATACCCAACTTATGACATTCGATTTCCAGTTCCTTCATGAAGTTGGTTACACGTGTAGGAATCGAACCGAAATAATGGTCATCCAATTGTTGGTCTTTCGGAGAAGAGTGTCCCATCAATGTACGGCCTGTAATGCAAAGGTCGGGACGTGCATTGTACAATACCTTATCTACCAAGAAATATTCTTGTTCCCAACCCAAGTTGGCATATACACGTTTTACATTAGGCATGAACATCTTACAAACTTCGGTAGCGGCTTTGTCTACTGCAGCCAATGCTTTCAGCAATGGGGTCTTGTAGTCGAGGGCTTCACCGGTGTAGGAGATGAAGATTGTTGGGATACACAAAGTCTTGTCTACAATAAAAGCTGGAGAAGATACATCCCATGCAGTATATCCACGTGCCTCGAAGGTATTTCTGATACCTCCATTCGGAAAGCTCGATGCATCCGGTTCTTGCTGGATAAGAAGCTTGCCGGAAAAGCGTTCGATGACATCTCCGTCTTCATCGAATTCGATGAACCCGTCATGCTTTTCAGCTGTTCCATCAGTAAGCGGCTGGAACCAGTGAGTATAGTGAGTTACATTGAATGTCTTAGCCCAACTCTTCATTCCGTTGGCAATCATATCGGCCATTTCACGGTTGAATGGAATACCTTTTTCGATGGCGTTGATGACCGCCTTGTAAGCTTCGCGAGGAAGGAACTCCTGCATCTTCTTGCGGTCGAATACGTGGGCACCGTAATAATCGGATAATTTTTCGGATGGATAATCTACAGGAACAGGGCGTCTGTTGGCCAGTTCCTGAAGAGCAAAAAATCTCATTTTTGACATATTGTCTATCTAAATATTGGTTGTCGGATGCAAAAATAGTGGTTTTCGTCCAATAAATCAGTATTTCATAGTCATTTTTTGTTTATATTTGCCCTCTGTAGTATCACTTTTGTTAAATGAAATGTATAAAACACTGAAAATATATATACTTGTCAGTTTGATTGGGGCATTCTTTCCTTTATCTATATTAGCCGAGGAAAGAAACGATTCCATATTGCATGAACAAGTGGTACCCGATTCCATCCTTCAGAACATTTTTCAATTCTCTCCTTTTTATTCAAAGATTGTCGATGAATACAAGGCCGACCTATATTTAAAAGGTAGAGTAAAAGTGCATAAAAGCAATAAGCTGGTGAAGTATATTCCTTCCATGTTCCGATTGGAAAAAGGTGTGAACGATTACATCATTGAGTCGATGAGCGAGATGCACTATACGGCTCCTGATATCTATAACCGCAAAGTAAAGGCAATCTCTTCTACCTTTCCACGAAACCGGGGTGAGTTGACTGATTTGACCGACTTCTTGAATATGAACATCTACTCATCTTCCATTATGTCGGATAAATTGTTGTCACCATTGGATAAGGAATCTTCCAAATATTACACCTATTTATTGGATTCAATTGTCAAAGAGGACGATTCTCAAAAATTTAAGATTCGTGTCGTACCTAAATTCAGGGGAACTCAATTGGTCAATGGATATATTTGGGTAAGTGATGATGTATGGACTATACGGGAAGTTTATTTCGAAGGGAAGTTTGATATGATAGAATTCAAGCTCCGTAACATCATGGGTGAAAAGGATAATGAAGAGTTTCTTCCTGTCCGACTCAATTTGGATATCGATTTCAAGTTTATGGGCAATCACTTGGAGATGAATGCCGATGCTTGGGTGAAATACAACATGGTGGAATTCTATAAAGGAGGGGAAAGAAGAAAATCCAAAAAGAAGCATAGCCATGATTTGACGGAGTTTTATGAGTTGACAATGGATTCTACTCAAATGATTACCGGTAGAGAAGCGTTTGATACTATCCGGCCCATTCCGCTTCAATTTGATGAATACGCATTGTATCAGAATCAATTCTTCAAAAAAAATCAGTCCAAGTGGATTGTAAATGACCCAAAGGAAGAAGAACAGAAGAATAGTGAAGAATTCTGGGGGCAATTGGGGGATATGCTGGTCAGCAGTTATAACGTGAATTTGTCTACTCTCGGAAGTGTGAAATGTTCTCCATTGATTAATCCGGTTATGTTGGATTATAGCCACAGTCGTGGTATATCTTATAGACAACGTTTTAAGTACAACCGTCTTTTCAAAACAGGACGTTTGCTTCGTGTTGTACCACAAATAGGTTATAATTTCACCAAAAAGGAATTGTATGTCAAGGCAGACATGGAGTTCCAGTATTGGCCGGAAAAACTTGGAGGGATTGAAATCAATGTAGGAAATGGTAACCGCATCTATAGTAGTGTGGTGCTGGATAAATTGGAAAAATTGGATGCATTGTCTGATACTACGTTCAACTTTAAGAATATGGATTTGGATTATTTCAAGGACATTTATTTGAATGTTTTCCATAATCTGGAACCGGTCAATGGATTGATGATTAAAGTGGGTGCGTCGGTACATTGGAGACATCTGATGGACAAGAGCCGAATCTTATTAAAGGATTTTGTGACACAAGCAGGTGGGGGACTTTTGCAGAATCTGGATATCCGTTCCGATTACAATAGCTTTGCTCCACGCATCCGGTTGGAATGGACGCCAAGTTTGTATTATTATATGAATGGACGTCGAAAGATGAATGTGGGTTCCAGTATGCCGACTTTCATCTTGGACTATGAAAGAGGTTTCAAGGGATTGTTCAATAGTAATGATGAACATGAACGCTGGGAATTTGAAGTGCAACAAAAGATAAAACTGAACCAAATCCGTACACTTAGCTATCGTGCGGGTGTAGGAGCGTTTACCAAAATGGACAACATTTACTTTGTGGATTTTGTAAACTTTAAGCGAAGCAACATACCTGATGATTGGAACGATGAAATCGGAGGAACATTCCATTTGCTGGACAGACATTGGTATAACTCATCCACTCAATACGTGCGAGGCAATGTGACTTATGAATCACCTTTTATATTGTTGCGTCCGTTCAATCGTTGGTTAGGGATGATACAACATGAGAGACTTTATGGAGGAATCTTGTTCATGCCTCGTTTGAATCCATATGTTGAAGTAGGCTATGGCATCGGTACACACATATTCGATGTTGGTGTCTTTGTCAATTCCATGAACGGAAAGTTTGATACCGTTGGTTTCAAATTTACTTTCGAATTGTTCAACGATTAATTGTGGACTGTTTTTAGGACTTTTATTGCAATTATGTGTCATTCTTTGTCTCATTTCTAGAAAATATGGATTTTTTCATAAAATAATTCCGCTTTTAGTTTTTCTTTAAATATAAAATGACTAATTTTGAGCGGCTCATATAGATATGTGCCAAATATGGATTTTTTTAATAACCTTAATATAACAACTATGAGTTACTTACGATTTGACAAGACTCTCATGACGAATCTTGAAGAAACTCTTCCTAGAGAAATTCTTCGTACGAACCGTTCGGGAGCTTACCATTGTACTACC
>JAFTTU010000103.1 GCA_017466635.1 Bacteroides sp. | reverse complement strand
GCCAAAGGAATGCAGGCACGAAATGCCTTTGAGCAAGTCATCGTTCATTATTCTCCTCAGTTTCGTGTCCGTTTAGAATTGAACGAAGTACATATCTTGTTGAAGCTTATCAAGCAAAGTGACTTGGTGACCATTCTTTCCGAAGCGACGATACATGATGAACAAGGAATCAAAGCCATTCCAATAGACGTTCCGGAAAGTGGAATGGAGGGATGTGTCCATCTATTGAAGAACAGTTATCGTAAACGTTCGGCTTTAGAGTTTATCCGGTTATTAAGTGAATCGAATGCCATCCGTGAACGAATCCGTGATTGGATAACTTAACGTGAGGCGACGAGTTTAATCAAAAAAAACGCCTAATCCAAAAAATACACCATTTTTCGGATCAGGCAACATCAAAGAATTGCTCAGCTTATTTCTGCCTTCTTACCGTATAAAGCACCTTGCCGTTCTTGTCTATCATGTGCAGGCAAAGTTCCTTCTTGTCAGCAGCTATCACCGAGAAGCCGCCTTCGGGGCTACAGAACTGCGTACCCTCTATCGGCTTGACCTTGCGACTGAGCGAAGCCGATGAGTTGACCACATAATCTATCGGACTTCCAGGCACACGGATGTGCTGGAAATTGTGGATATGGCCGCACAAGTACATTGCCACTTTCGGGTACTTACGGAGCACCTTGTCTAAAGTGTTCTGCATGTCTAAGCGTTCGCTTTCGTCCTTCGATGTTTCAGCGTAGATGGGATGATGCCCTACTACCATGACCCAATCCTCCTTGGCTACATGCAAGACCGAATCCACCCAAGCCAACTGCTTTGCGTTGTCTTGCAAACAGGCTTCGGGGTATTTCTGATTCTCTTTGCGATACTTGCTCATCAACGGAGTGGTATCGACCATCACGAGACGGACCGTCGTACCCCCGTCTTCATAGACACGGGTATAGTAACGGGCAGGCATCTCCCAGCGTCGGCTCACATCCGAATAGTCCAACACGGCCTGTGTACTTCCCCGATATTCATGGTTGCCCAAAATCGGCAGCCAGTCAATCATCAGTTCGGGGTGACTATAGACAAGTTCATAGTTGGTCATCCACAACGGGTCGTGGACGCTCTGCACACCATCGAAGTGATGCACGTCGCCGGCTGCCAACACACATTCAGGACCGATTTCTTCGGCCATCACGCCCATCAGTTCGGCGATGGTTTTCTGGTCATAATATCCGTTCCGGCCAAGGTCGTTGGCGAGGAAGAAACTGATATCTTTCTTCAAGGTAGCCCATTGTTCAGGAGTTTGGGAAAAAGCGGTAAGGGTTGCCATTAACAGGATGGCCCAAGTTGTCATTCTTTTCATTGTTCTGTTCTTTTAAAAGTTAATCTTTACTCCGGCATTCAGACGAACGCCATAATATTCTGCTTGCATTGTTCTGTCCTTCGTGCCTTGATAATAGCGCAAGGGTTGGTTGAGGAGGTTGTTGGCTTCCACATAGAAAGTGGTCTTAAACTTGTCGCCGAAGGTATAGCTGGCATTGGCATCCAGGTAGTTCACCTTGTCATAATATCGGTCAAGGGCAGCCACGGTACCGAACTCATCCACAAACTCGGATGCAAAGTTGTAGGAAAGTCTCACATTCAGTCCTTTCTTTTCAAAATATAGTGAAGCATTGGCGGTATGTTCCGGCGAACCGGTCATCTTGATGTCCTCGCCTTCTTCCATCGTGCGATGCTCGAATTGATGATTCTTGGTCGAGCTGTGCGTATAGGTATAAGTACCATAGAAACCGATGCACTTCAAGGCCGGGGCGATGAAACCGAAGTCACGCTGATAGGCGAATTCCAAACCGAAGAGGTCGGCATCATACGCATTGACGGGCTTGGTGATTTCGTACTTCACCGGTTCTCCGTCTTCGTTCAGGAGACCTGCCGGGATGTTCGGGTCATTGGTCGATTTCCATTTCTCATCTGCAATGACGTCTTTCACATTCTTGTAGAAGAAGCCCAGGCTCACCAATCCCACGCTCTCGAAATAGTATTCACCACTGAGATCGAAGTTATAGGACGTGGTCGGTTTTAGATTGGCATTCCCGAATCTTGCTTCTTCCTCGGCGATGTTGTAATGGATGCAAGGCACAAGTGCCGAATACTTCGGACGTGACAAGGTCTTGGTGAACGAAGCACGGAACTTCAGATCGTCAGTGGCATTATACTTCATCAAGATACTCGGCAACCAGTTGGTATAATCGTTCTTATGCTCACCAGTGGCCTCCAATCGGCCTTGTTCGTCTTCCAGGTCATCTACCGCCCAGTTGAATCCGTTATAGTTCAGTGCCGTATGCTCCATACGAAGTCCAAGCACCATATCGAGCTTGCTACCCAACTGCTGGTCGAAACGCAGATAGGTACTGGTTATCTTTTCGCTGGCCTTGTAGTTGCCCGATGCTTCTTCATAAAGTTCGTATGCACCGGCTTGGGTGGGGTTCATCGTCAGGCTTCCCAAGTATTCTTTCGTAATGAAGGATGTGTTGGTCGGATAATTCCCTTCAGGCATAAATCCACTACGGATTTCTCCGTTCAGTTGGTTCATCCAAGCCTCATCGTATGCTTCTTCGTAGGGTTCGATATAGTCAAAGCAATGCACTTCCTTCTCCTTCGACTTATCGGTGTATTTGGCTCCGAAACGAAGCTTGTTGGCGTAGAGACCTTGATGAAGTGGGAGTTCGAAGTTCAAGCGGAACTTCCATTCGTTTTCGCTGATTTCCTGATCGGAGTTAGTCAGTTCGTCAATGCTCCAGTCGTAGGCACTCAGTTGTCCGATGCCTTTATTCGGATAAGGATTGCGTCCACCGGCATTCACGAACTGCAAGCCACTGAAATAGTCCTCATTCTTCTTTCCCTTCATCGCCACCCCGAAGTAACGTTCACCGGGACGGTCTTCGGTAGCTCGCGAGTAGGAACCAGCCCAATCCATGTTCAATCGTCCGAAAGTATGTTCCCCGTCGAGGGTGAAGTCCATCGTCTGTTGCAATTCCAATCGGGCATTCCGATTGTCGTCCAAGCCTCCTTTGGTCTGCAATACGACGGATTGCTTGGAAGGTGC
>JAFTTU010000102.1 GCA_017466635.1 Bacteroides sp. | reverse complement strand
GTTACCGCCCTGGTATCGGTGGAAAGTTTACCTGAAAAATACAAGAAAATGGTCAAAGAAAAATACGGTAATATGGATACGGAAGCACTCAGGAACTGGTTCTTCCAGCATTATGAGATAGATGCCAATGCAAGAAGCTGGTATTCGCTTTTCCGCTTTCCATCGGGCGACAGCCTCAAGCCGGAACAGCAACAGGAATATACCCTCAACGCATCGGCACTTCAGGCAGTGGTCAGACTACTGAACGACACGAAGATGAAGCGTGCCGTGATGCAAGGCAGCCGTGTACGTTGGGAAGAAATGAGCGGTGCCATCAGCTTCTATCAGAAGGAGTTCGGTCATACGCTGCCGACTTCGGTGAGCCGCTTCAAGAAGAAAGTGAAGGACTTCCAGGAAAAGGGATATGCCAGCCTCATCAGCGGCAAGTTCGGAAACCAGAACACACGGAAGGTGAATATCGACATTGAACGTCTGGTTTTGGGTTTGGCTATACAGCCCAACAAGCCTTGGAACGGTGATGTATGGATGATGTACAACTCGTTTGTGTCCGGGGAACTGGAGGCATTTGACCCGATGACCGGTGAAATGTTCAACCCGACGGACTTCACAGACAAGAACGGAGAACCGATGAAGTTGAGTAAATCGACCATCAACAATGTGCTGAACCAACCCAAGAACAAGGCTTTGATAAACAGTATGCTCATGAGTTGGAGTACCTTCATGCACCAACAACGGCCACACGTACACCGCCACTCGCCGGAGTTCTCGTTCAGCAAGATTTCATTCGATGACCGTGACCTTCCCCGTAAACTGAAGGACACCAAGGCACGCCCGAAAGCTTACTACGCCTATGATGTGGCCAGTCAGTGTGTGGTAGGTGTAGCGTACAACCGAAACAAGAACATCGACCTTGTGGTGGAAATGTTCAGAAGTATGTTCCGCCTGATTGACAAGAGAGGCTGGAACTGCCCGGCACAGGTGGAAGTGGAAAACCACTTGATGACCCAATGGAAGGACAGTTTCCTGAAGGCCGGTGTCATTTTCCCATTCGTCCGTTTCTGTGCCCCCTTGAACTCGCAGGAAAAGCGTGCCGAACATTTCAACGGAGCCAAGAAGAAGAGCATCGAACATAAGAACCACCTCGGTATCGGCCGTTTCTATGCCAAGAACGAAAAGTATCGAACGGAAAGCAAGAAAATCAGCGATGAATTCAACGATACCTACGAGGACCACGAATATTACTCTTGGGACCAACTGATAGCCGAAGATATGCTTGACGTGAGGGAATTCAACAACACCCTGCACCCAAACCAGAAGAAATATCCGGGCATGACACGTTGGGACGTGTTGGAAAAGAACATGAACCCGACCCTCCAACCGCTTGACAAGGCCATGCTCTACCGCTTCATCGGCGAACACGTTCAGACCAGCATCCGCCGCAACAGCTACTGCCGCATCCAGTACAAGGATTATTGGCTCAGCAGTCCGGAAGTGCTCGACCGTCTGGAACCGAACAATCTGAAGGTGGATGCCTACTACCTTCCGGATGATGACGGTGACTTCGATGAAATCTATATCTATCAGAACGGAAAGCTGATTGACAGGCTGAAGGACATCGGTACCTTCAACGAGGCATTGGCCGAACGGACGGAAAAGGATGTCCATATCATGACGGAACAGAACAAGCAGATAAGCAAGTTTGATGCCATGATGAAACGGGATGCCATCGCCCCGGTTGCCATCATGAAAAAGGAAGCAGCCAAGCAGATAGCGGAAGCACCGGTCAAGGCCGTGCAACTTCCATCAACCGATGACGATGCAGCGTTCCTGAACTATAATGTGGAGCAATACCGGAATTCAGGAAAGGAAGCCTTATAACACTATTTGAATAACATTAAAACAGCAATATAATGGAAGTAACGAAAGAAATCAAGCAGCGTATTTTAGCTGAGATAAAGGTCAATCGCGAGAACTATCCAAGCGACAACAAACATGCCGCTGCCCTCGGCATTTCGGCAAGTGTTTACAATGCACTCAAGAAAGGAATTACCGACAAGCAGGTTAGTGACACCAACTGGATTTGCATTGCCCGCCGACTGAACGTTTCCCTTGCGGATGAAATGGAATGGAAGGCTGCTGAAACGCCGACCTACATCTTCATTACGGAACAGCTCACCATGTGCCAGGAAAGCGGTGTATCCGCCATCCTTTGTGATATGGCCAACATCGGGAAGACATTCACGGCCCGGACATACGTGAAGTCCCACCGGAACGCTATCTATGTGGATTGTTCGCAAGTGAAGAGCAAGATCCGCCTGATAAGATTCATTGCCCGCGAGTTCGGCATCAACACGAACGGACGCTATGCTGACGTGTACGACGATTTGGTGTTCTATCTGAAGACCCTTGAAAATCCGCTTATCATCCTGGACGAAGCAGGCGACCTGCAATATGAAGCCTTCCTTGAATTGAAAGCATTGTGGAACGCCACCGAACGCTGCTGTGCCTGGTATATGATGGGTGCTGACGGTTTGAAGGAGAAAATCAACCGTTCCATTGAATGCAAGAAGGTGGGCTATACCGAAATGCTTTCCCGTTACGGTGACAAGTACAGCAAGGTAACACCGGATGACGGGAAGGAACGTGAGATTTTCCTGAAGGCGCAGGCTGCCATGGTGGCCAAGTTGAACGCACCGGCAGAAACGGACATTGTGACGGTGGTGAACCGTACAGGTGGAAGCCTACGCCGTGTCTATACTGAAATTGAAAAACTGAGAAAGGGGGCGTGATATGGGCTTGAAGAGAATCTATCAGTTGGGAATGGAATGCCAATATGCAGCACACACGCTGATGTTATGGGAAGAAGGTGAATATGCCTGCGACCTGCGTATCCGTAGAGCAAGAACAAAAGGTCTTATCGTGGTGGAACTGGACGATATGGAACTGGCCAACAAGATTGCGGCGGCCACCCGTTGCAAGGTAGCATTCAGGGAGGTTAGAGTATGAAACGGGCCTATTCACC
>JAFTTU010000031.1 GCA_017466635.1 Bacteroides sp. | reverse complement strand
TAACCTCATTGGGAATTTCAGTAATTGATAAGTTTCTACATTTAACAAAAGCATTCTCTCCGATTGTTTTAAGTTCCTTTGGTAACTCATCTATTTTCAGCATACTACACTCCCAAAATGCACCAGCCTCAATATGTTCTACACAATCAGGCATATATATTCTTGTCAGTTTTTCACATCCCTCAAAAGCTCCATTGCCAATTATCTGAACTTTGTGAGGTAAAATTACATCCCTAAGTTTATGATTATGAGCAAATGCTTTTCGCCCAATGACTTTAACGTTAGATAACTCGTCGTACTTACTCAAATCTAAAATGTGATGATTCCCGTTATACTTCAACAAAGTATCTTTGTTTTCTGATAGTTCTAGTTCATTTAGGATACTACCTTTTACTTGTTCTCCAAATACTGTTGTTGAGATAAAAATACTGATAATGAACAGTAAAACTCTATTTTTTTTTGTAATTAAATCCATATGAAATCTTTATTTGAATACAAAGATTCTGATAAAACTGGAGGATATTCTTTTAAGAAAAAGGAGTTTACTCCAAAGCAAAAATAACAGAATCCGTCAGCCTCCCATAAAACTGCAGGTCGGGCGTTTTTTGAATTAGTGACACTTCAAATCGGTTCTTAAAACCAATGTCCCTAAACACAATACTATTAATCTACATTCATTTTACAGGCTCAGCCTTGATGTAATATTGTGTGATTTCTTCATCAGAATCGAACCAATGGATAAGAACAATAAGAGAACTTTCTGTTTTCCAAATATATAGTGCTGTTTCCCTGTCATCAATATCCGTAAAGAGATTCTTGTATTGTTCTTGTACGTAAGAATCGCTATTATATAAAGGTTCCCTGTAGAGTTTGCGAAGATATTCGTAGAGCCACCCCAATGTGTCATCAGTGGGATTGCTCAACGATACTTTGGCAATTGGAGTTTCGTTCACGACATAGTGTGTGCTCAAGAACTCATGCCCCTCATCAACAAAGTTGACATATCCGACAGAGCTATTCATGCTTTCGGTTATCTCCTCCCAATTATACATCAGAAAATCTTTGTCGTTTGTGAGCGAAACCGATACTCCATCCTGATATACGACATTACCATCCTTATACGCTTTGATATTGCATATACCGCCCATTGGGAGGATAAAACGATGATCCCATCCGCTGGTTAGTTTGGTTATACCACCTGCGTTGACATATATTTTTCTACTTAGACGGTTCCCTTTCAGCCATGGGATATCGAATACAAGTGAGTCACACAACTCTCTTAAATCCTGAAGCATATAGTCATTTCCTTGCAGATAGAAGTGTACCGGCTCAAAAATGTTTGCTTTGTATGAATTCACGAAGCCTCCTTTTACCTCCAATGTCGGGAATTCAAGGGTTCTTGCTTTCTGTTCTTCAACAATCTTAATGAGTCTGTATCTTATGTTTGAGGCATCAGCTGGCGGATTTGCCAAATGCACCTTTTCCACCTCAAGATAAAACTTCCAACCTAATGAGTGAATAAAACCATCTATACCATTCATTGGAATAATTTCCCAATCAGCATCTTTGCTCTCCTTGATTTTAAGCCCGTCCAAAGGCTCTGCATTCTCGGGATGTCCCCAAGGACGATACTCTCCTAATTCGGCATCCACATATAGGTTTATAACTTCACTCCAATCTTCCCTATTTTCGGAAGCGTCTTGGTTGCAACTAGTGGATACAACACTATTGCATAATGCAATCAATACACAATAATAAAATGACATTAATTTTCTCATGCTCGTTCTTAAAATTGAATTTGGGGGTAAAATTATTGAGAGAAAAGTTTTCCACAAAAAAAGCGAGCTACAAAGTATTATTTGTAACTCGCTGATTATAATTGTGATAAATAAAAATTAGTTTTCCTACTCAAAGGTCTTCATAGAAAAAGTTTACTCCGCCTCATTTTTGAGCAGTTTTTGCAAGAAATTCGAGAGGTTGGTATCACTTTCCACCAATCCGAGCTTCTGACGCACCTCACTACTATCCTTATAATGGCGGCTAAGGTTGGTGTAGGTCTTAATCTCCTTACCCTTTAGGCCGATAGCGTAGAGACAGCAGAAGTCAATCTCGAACTCCTCCAATCCCTTGTCATGAAGATAGGCGAAGAAGTGTGGATAGTTCTCTTCCAACGTGAGACGTGTCGATTTGATAAAGTCGTTTCTATCGGCAATAAGCTTCTCCAACTCTTCATTTGCCCGCTTTACATCCGTACCCTTTTCGGACAAATGAGATACGATGATAGTATTAAGCACACCGAGTCTCTTTTTTATAATCTCCATCGTTTCATCCTTGACGGTACTATTTGATATCATATCGTTCAAGGCATTGCGCTCGGAGAGGACTTCCAGATACATCCTTTCATAATGAGCTTTCTCACCCTCCAGCTGGATGTTCTTGCGCTTGGTTTCTTTCAAGCGTTTGCGAATGAAGTTCAGGATATATAACGAAGCCATCAAAGCAATAACGCATGCAAGCACAATGATTGTAAGCCTGTTCTTTGCCTCGGTCTCCTTTGCCTTCAGCATCTCTAAGGCGTGGCGTTCCTCTATAAATTGAGTGTCACTCTCAAAAATTGAGTATACGATAGAATCGTGCAATTCATAATACTTGAAATAGGTTGATAATGCCTCATTATACCTATTCAGATTCAAGTATATTGCCCCTAATGTGGAGTAATAACGCAACTCCAGATCTTGGTTATGTGAATAGTCCTTGTCAATGATAAGTTCTAATGCCTTGTCAAATTCGCCAATAGTGAGATAGCCATTTGCTAAAGAGAGGTAATCTATGTGCTCATCACTGACTGTATTAAGGTACTCTTCTATTGTTGATGCGATATCTTTATTTTTGCCAGATGCATATAGATGTGCAATCAAAGCTGAATAGTACTTGCCGAGTATACGATTGGAGATATCATTACGGTAGCCATCACATTCGTTTAAGACTATTTCAGCCTCCTTGTAGGCATCGTTTTGAATATGGCCATTACATACTTTTATTAGACAATTTACATAACTATCTGTTCGATTCATTTGAAGGAAGTATTCTGCGGCTTGCATATTCACTTCAATGTAATCATCCCATTTCAACAACGAACCATATATAATTCCTCGAGCAACATATAATCGGGCTTTCGTTAATATATCATTCGAATCTCCACCATTTTCAGAAGCATTTATATAGCATCTCATCGCCAAAGCATCATTGCCCATATTCTGATATATGCGCCCTTGATAATAGTACGTGCGAAGTTTATCCGTGGCCGATCCATTGTCCTCATAATATTCAATGGCAGGTTGCAAAACATCGAAATCCGTTCTGTCGATATAGTTCTTATCCATCGCCATTGACAGCAGCAGAGCATGCTTCGCTTTCTCCTCCATTCCCGACAACTCGCCTTTGTCCATTCCTTGCAAAACGTTCAACGCACTATCTGGTCTCTCCTCAATATATGACTCCACCTGCGCCAGCGTTTCCCAATGCTTGGAATGTTGACCACAAGAACCTAGACAGAGTGCAAGGATGATGGTTATTATATATTGCTTCATATAACTTCGTTTTTAGTACATGACAAAATTATAACTAATTAATAACCAGTAAATTATTTGTATAAGAACTTAAAATTTAGTATCTTTAAAGAAAAGTGTTGAAGCTTTTTCGGTAGAAACTAATTCTAAGGTCCACTACAAAAGTAGTGATTTACTTGAGATAATGAAAGGGTATTTGGGTAAAAATATGAATCTGGCCCGAATCAGGATGGAAAAGTAGAACTGCAAATAATTGTTTTCTTCAACAAACCGGAAAATACTGTTTCTTCTTATAAGGAACGCTGGCAGATAGAAACGGCATTCAAAGCCATGAAGACGAGCGGGTTCAATATAGAGGATACACATTTGACCGATATCGATAGAATCGAAAGGCTGTTTAGATAACTAGGGGAAATTTTATGCACATTCCAATGTAATAATGGGCTTAAAGAATCTTTTTGAAATGTTTATCTCTTCTTTGAAGAATGAAAAAGGGGTGTGTGAGAAGGCATCACTTATATGTATCTCACACACCCCAACCCCCCTTTCAATAGGGGTAGAAGATTGTAGCAATTTCTAATTCAAAATAGCTTGAATCATCAGTACTTTACCAACCTGGGTTCTGCTCCCAAAGTCCGTCTGTCAAGGTAATCATACGTTCCTGCAATGGCAACAGATAGTTGCGGTCCAACTTGAATTGCCATCCGTTCGGATAGTTGGATGGGTTTACCGGAACGATGTAACGCAAGGCGTCACCTGGATTTCCTGTCAAGTAAAGGTTGTTGCCCGATGGCTGGTCGTAAACCAAAGAACTGTATCCTGCGTGGTTCTCGAGGTTGCTGCCTACATAAAGCGCACCTGTTGCCCACTTGCCTACAATGAGTTCATCGGCTGCTGCCCAACGGAGGATGTCTTCCAAACGGCGACCTTCACAAGCTTTTTCAATGCGGCGTTCACGACGTACGGCTTGGATATACTTGTCAAGACCGTTGAACGGATAGCTCGGGTCTTGGTTGTATTCGCGGTCGAAGTCTACTGCAGGCATACCGGCACGGTCGCGGAGCGGTTGGAGGGCGGCGATGATTTCGTTGGCATTGGCTGCACCGTCGAGTTCTGCCAAGGCTTCAGCATAGTTCAACAAAACATCTGCATAGCGGAACTGGATGGCAGGAGTAGCACCTTTGAATTCAGCATCCAAGTTGCCTGTATAGTCAATCTGTACATGCTTCAGCAAAGAATAGCCGGTAGTGTTCTGGTGATAACCTGATGCCACCAATGGAGGAAGGGTATAACCACCTTGGTCAGGACGAAGAATCTGGCCCGGGATGCAGACTGTTTGCGACAAGCGTGGGTCACGTACAGTCGGGAGCAATTCGTTGCCCCATACCTTCTTGGCTTCTATCTGTTCCTCACCGATGAACGGACGTCCGTCGATGGTCAAATAGTCATCTACCAATGAAGCAGTAACACCGGCGCTACCACCGCCCATGTTCAAATAACGGTTTACATTGTTACCAATTTGGTCGCCATCATACATCTTGAACCAAAGCACTTCCGGATTGCTCGACAAGTCGGCGGTTTGGAACACTTGGCGATAGTCGTTCAACGGATTGCCTGTATTGTAGATTCTCCATACACCACGATCCATCACTTCCTTGGCGGCGTTTGCAGCTTGGGTGAAATAGTTGCGGATTTTCTCATCGGTCACGCTCTTGTCGTAGAAAGCGTTGTTTTCTGCCTTATGGTATTTTTCCCAAGTACCTTCGAAGAGGGCTACCTCACTCTTCAATGCACGTGCCACGTCCTTATGGATACGCATGGTACCGCTATTGGATTGTGCGTTCAAATAGGAAATAGCTTTGTCCAAATCGGCCAAGATATGGTCGGCGATAACGGTACGGCTTTCGCGAGGGAGCTTCAAGGCTTCGATGTCCGGATCCAATGGGGTTTCTACCCATGCCAATGGACCATAGTTGATGAACATCTGATAGTAATACCATGCACGGAAGTAATAACCTTCACCTACATATTGGTTATAAGTGGCACTACCTTTTTCTGTACAATTGTCCAGATTGTTCAGGAAGAAGTTGATATTACGGATGTTGGTATATACTCCTAATGCCGAGGCACTGCTCAAAGCAGTTTCACCGGCCAGGCGAGTGTTGACGGAGCTAGCGGCCATGTTGTCACTGTTCACGTCATTGCCGGCAATGCCCGAACCACCGCCTGCAGCAAACCCTTGTGCGCGTACGGCTGATTCATAGAATTGATCCAGGTAATTTCTCATTTCCCCTGTACTGGTGAAAGGGGTAGCTGTCGAAAGAACACCTTCCGGCTCCTTGTCCAGGTCATAGCAGGCGTTCAAACCGAGCATCAATGCCAAACCTAAGAATATATGTCTTTTTTTCATAATCGTTTACATTTTTATAAGTTAACAACCAAACCAAATGATACTACCTTGTTCATCGGATAGTTCTTACCACCTTCACCGGTATAACTATTGCCTGTAAAGATAGCTTCCGGGTCGAACATGCCCTTCAATGATGTGAAGGTCAAGAGATTTTCGCCGGAGAAGAATACCTGTACTTTCTGCAGGCCTGCCTTATGAACCCATGTTGATGGGAGATTGTAGCTCAACGTGATGTTCTTCAGACGGCAATAAGCGCCACTCTGGAGGTATCTGTCCGAAGTCTGCATAATCTTGTTACGGAACGGTCCTACACCGCCTGCCGAGTGGATGTATGGTTTCGGATAGTAAGCATCCGGATTGTCTTCACGCCAATAGTCCATGTGTTCGTTGAATACGGTTACCTGTGCGTATGCGCCACTACCCCAGAAGTAAGGAGCTGTACCCGGATCCCAATCGCGTTTTGCCACACCTTGGAACATCATGCTCAAGCTCAAATCCTTATAGCTGATGGATCCGTTGAACGTGTATTGATAGCGCGGAGTGGTGTTACCGATGATGGTCAAGTCACCCATGTCGCCCAATTTGTTACCGCCACGGTTGATGGCGTTGTCACCATTGAGGTCAATGTACTTCACGTCACCAGGTGTCCATGCGGTACCGGTGAGGTATGACAAATCGTACTTGTTGTTGTACTCATCGGCTTCGGCTTGTGTCTGAATGATTCCGCTAGCGCGATATCCCCAGATTTCACCTACTTTTCTGCCTACATACCAATTGCCGGCAGGGTTGGTACCGGTCGGGTTGGCGTATTCAGTAACTTCGGCCGTTGCATCCGACAAAGAACCACCTACGCTATAGTCGATGTCATTTCCGATTTTTCCACGATAGTTCAAAGACAATTCCCAACCTCGGTTACGCATGCGGGCATTGTTGGTTTGAGGGGCGCTTGCACCGAACATGTCCGGGAAGTCAAGACCTGGTCCCAACATGTCCTTGGTATCACGTTGGAAAATATCAAACGAACCAGTCAAGGCATTGCCGAAGAAACCGAAGTCAAGACCGATGTTTTTGCTTTCTACCTTTTCCCAAGTAGTATTCGGGTCGATTACACCCGGAGCATTGGTGTAGATATGGCGTCCGTCGGCAAAGATATAGCTGCCCAGACCTCCGTTCAAAGACATGTTGGAAGCGAAGGTGTATAGACCTGCACCGGCTTGGTTACCCAAAAGACCGTAGGATACACGGAGCTTCAAGTTCGAAACTTTGTCGGAAAGCGATTCCATGAACTTTTCGCGATGGATGTTCCAACCTAAAGATACGGATGGGAAGAAGCCCCAGCGGTTGTTGGATGCGAAACGGGAAGAACCGTCGTAACGTCCATTAACTTCCAACAGATAGCGTCCGTCATAGTCGTAATTGATACGTCCGAAGAAACCTCGTGTCGCCCAACCGTTACGGGTGTCGGTCACGGTTTTGTCTCCTGTACCCATCGCTACACTTGGATTGGTCGTAGAATACAATCCGGTAATGGAGTTACGCATGTAGCTATAGCTGTTGTCTTCTTCTTGATAACCTGCCATCAGCGTGAAATTGTGCTTGTCGCCCAATGTGAACAAGTAGTTGGTATAAAGGTTGATAGACTGATAACGAGTTCTGGTATAGTAACGGGTAAAACGTCCGTCCTTCACCACGCCGAGTTCAGAACGTGCACCGAGTGTTGTGCTGACACCATCGGCACCATAAATCAATGGAGCTACGTTCAGCGCTTCATGTTCCACATTCATCAATTTATAGGTATAATCGAGGTTGATAAACCAATTCTTCAATGGCTGGATTTCGAAACCACCTGTCAAATTCAAACGGTCACGCTGAGTGTTGGTATAAGTACCGCTCTGGAGGTAAGGAATCATGGTCAGTTCGGTAAAGTTTCCGTTCGGGTCAATCGGATGGACGGTCGGGCGGAAACGTGCCAACGAGTGATAGAAACCTTCGCTGATACCACCGTCTCCAAATGGAGTGTTGGTGTCGGAGTGCATGAATTTGGTGTTCACTTTTAACTTCAACCAATCTGTGATTTGTGAAGTGACATTGGCGGTGAAGTTGTAACGGCTATAGTCCATGTCGGCATAGCGGAGGATACCGTCTTCATTATAGAAACCACCTGAGATGTAGTATTGGGCTGCCTTGCCACCACCGCTAAGGCTGATGTTGTGGTTCTGCTTGAACGCCCAATCCTTGTAATGGAGGTCGAAATAATCCACATTACCCAAGCCTGATTCCGAGTTTTCGAAAGCGGGGTTCATGCTTGCGTTTGGAGAAAGTTCGAACCAAGGGTCCATGCCGGTAGGATCTTCGCAGAACTGCTTGTACATGGCAAGCTTTTCGTCGCTGTACAAACGGGTAGAGCCTGCATTGCGCACACCATCGTTCCAATATTGGGCAAAAGTATAGGAATCCACCATGTCAGGCAATACGGTTGGAGCACTCCAACCTACGGTACCTTGATAATTCACGCGCATTTTTCCTTCTTGTCCCTTCTTGGTGGTAACGAGGATAACACCGTATGCGGCACGTGCACCATAGATAGCGGCTGATGCTGCATCTTTCAATACGGAAATGGATTCAATGTCATTCGGGTTAACGTCAGAGAGACTCATTTCTACACCATCTACCAATATGTATGGTGCAGAACTGCCCGAAAGATTGCCTTGTCCGCGCAAGGTCAACGAACCGGATGCACCTGGACGGCCTGCATCGGAATTGCTAACCAAAAGACCTGGAACCAATCCTTGTAAGCTCTGAGTGGCATCGGCTACAGGGCGGTGTTCCAATGCTTCCCCTTTGACGGATGCTACGGCTCCGGTCAAGTTTACCTTCTTTTGTACGCCATAGCCCACTACTACCACTTCTTCAAGGGCTTGTGTATCGTCTTTCAATGTGATGTTCAACGGGCTTCCGTTCCAAGTGACTTCCTTGGTTTCATAGCCTACAAAAGAGATTTGGATGACGCTTCCTCTCTGGACATCAGGCAAGGAAAAATTACCGTCAAAGTCTGTGATGGTTCCGGTTGTAGTTCCCTTGATGACTACCGATGCTCCGATAATTGCTTCTCCGGTTGCATCCTTAATAGTACCGGTACAAGTCCCAGTTTGTTGTGTGATTTTCACGTCGTTTGCACCAGCCGAGGATGGCGATGCATAAGCTGTCCCAAAGATGGTTCCCATCAAGAACAGCATCATACTGACTGTCTTCATTCTTTTTAGCATGATAGGACTAATTTAAGGTTTGTAAATAAAATGTAAATTCTTTCTTTTGTTTTTACAAATAAAAGAAAAATTTCATTAATATGCAATAGGTAGTTATAAAATAAGCCCCGTTATAGATGTTTGTTTTCAATGACGTTTTTTCGTATCTTTGTCACTTTCAAAGAATATAAATAGAAAAATAATTATATAAAGTTATGTTGGATGTTGTCTTTTTGATTGGTGGTTTGGCATTGATTTTGCTGGGAGCCAATGGGCTGACCGACGGAGCGGCGGCCGTAGCGAAACGCTTTAACATCTCCGACCTCGTGATTGGTTTGACCATTGTGGCATTCGGAACTTCGGCTCCGGAGCTGGTCATCAGTACCATGGCGGCCTTGGGTGGTAGTGCAGAAATGGCGATTGGTAACGTAGTGGGTAGTAATATCTTCAATGTGCTGATGATTATCGGTGTGACGGCTATGGTGATGCCGATTCTGGTAGGACAAGGTACGTTGAGCAAGGAAATTCCATTGGTGGTATTGGCATCGTTCGTTTTGGCTTTCATGGCCAACGATGTTTGGTTGGATGGAGGTAATGCGAATATCATCAGTCGTATCGACGGTTTGGTATTGCTGGCTTTCTTTATGATCTTCTTGCGATATACCTTTGCCATTGCTCATAATGGAGGCGATGAGGCAGAAGGCGAAAAGATTAAGGAAATGCCTATCTGGAAGTCGGCTCTCTTCATCTTGGGCGGTTTGGCCGGTTTGATTTATGGCGGTCAGTTGTTCGTGGATGGTGCCAGCGGCATAGCTTCTTCGTTAGGTGTAAGCGAATCCATCATCGGTTTGACCATCGTGGCAGGAGGTACTTCGCTTCCGGAATTGGCCACTTCCGTAACGGCGGCCTTGAAGAAGAATCCGGGTATTGCCGTGGGCAATGTGATTGGTAGCAACCTGTTCAATATCTTCTTTGTCCTCGGATGCAGTGCCACGGTTTCTCCGCTCCCGATGGGTGGTATCACCAACCTTGACTTGGTGGTGATGACGGCCTCTGCCGTACTCTTCTGGTTGGTGGGCTGGTTCTTCAAGAAGCGTACCATTACGAGAGTGGAAGGTGCTTTGTTGGTGATTTGCTATGTGGCTTATACGGCTTATCTTATTTCGATGCAATGATTCTTAGGCACGGATTACACGGATTAACACGGTTTTTAGTGTATGTTTTCATTTAATTTATCCGTGAAATCCGTGTAATCCGTGCCTAAAAAGAAAATTTTCACTAACTTTACCGCTGAATTCAAAATATAATCAATACTATGGCCATTACGATTAAGAAAGTCAGTACAAGCAGTGAACTCAAGAAGTTCATCCGCTTCAACTACGAACTCTATAAGGAAAATCCGTTTTCCGTGCCCGACCTTTACGACGATATGCTGAACACCTTCAGCCGTGACAAGAATGCCGCCTTCGAGTTTTGCGAAGCCGATTATTTCTTGGCATACAAGGACGGAAAACTGGTGGGCCGTGTGGCGGCTATCCTGAACAAGCGTGCCAACGAAACATGGAACAAGAAGGAAGTCCGCTTCGGATGGGTGGATTTCGTGAACGATATGGAAGTGAGCGATGCCCTCTTCAAGGCCGTGGAGGCTTGGGGCAAGGAACGGGGCATGACCTCGATGGTAGGTCCGCTCGGTTTCACCGACTTCGATGCCGAAGGGATGCTGGTGGAAGGTTTCGAACAGCTCAGCACCATGTCGACTATCTATAACTTTCCGTACTATCCGCAGCACATGGAAAAGCTTGGTTTCGAGAAGGAAGCCGACTGGGTGGAATTCAAGATTTACATCCCCGATGCTATCCCCGACAAGCACAAGCGCATCTCCGAAATCATCATGCGCAAGTATGGCTTGAAGATTGTG
>JAFTTU010000030.1 GCA_017466635.1 Bacteroides sp. | reverse complement strand
TTATCTGTTATGAACGATATAAAAGTTATGAATCATGCGGCCGACAACATCCGTATTTTGGCTGCTGCTATGGTAGAGAAAGCTAAATCCGGTCACCCGGGTGGTGCAATGGGTGGAGCCGACTTTGTAAATGTTCTCTATTCAGAATATTTGCAATATGATCCGGAAAACCCAACATGGGAAGGTCGTGACCGTTTCTTCTTGGACCCAGGTCACATGTCTCCAATGCTTTACGGTCAGTTGGCATTGACAGGTAAGTTCACATTGGACGAATTGCAACAATTCCGTCAATGGGGTTCTCCTACTCCAGGTCATCCGGAAGTAGACTTTACACGTGGTGTTGAAAACTCTTCAGGTCCACTCGGGCAAGGTCATGTATATGCAGTGGGTGCTGCTATCGCAGCCAAGTTCTTGGCTAACCGTACAGGCAACCCTACTTTCAACAAAGAAACCATCTACGCTTACATCTCGGACGGTGGTATCCAGGAAGAAATCTCACAAGGTGCAGGTCGTGTTGCCGGTCACTTGGGATTGGACAACTTGATTATGTTCTACGATGCCAACGACATCCAACTTTCGACTGAAACCAAAGATGTTATATCTGAAGATACAGCCATGAAGTATCGTTCTTGGGGTTGGTTTGTATTGGAAATTGACGGTAATGATTGCCAGCAAATCCGTGAAGCACTTGATGCTGCCAAGAAAGAAGACAAGCGTCCGACATTGATTATCGGTAAGTGTATCATGGGTAAGGGTGCACGTAAAGCCGACAACACCTCTTACGAACGCACCACCAAGACACATGGTGCTCCTTTGGGTGCTGAAGCTTGTAAGAATACAATCATCAATTTGGGTGGTGATCCTGAAAATCCATTCGTTATCTTTGATGATGTAAAAGAATTATACGCAAAGCGTGCTGAAGAATTAAAGAAAATAGCAGCAGAACGCCATGCAGAAGAACAAGCATGGGCAGAAGCTAACCCAGAAAAGGCCGCTCAACAAAAAGACTGGTTCAACAATGTAGTTCCTGAAATTGACTGGGCAAGCATTCAACAAAAAGCAAATGATCCGACTCGTAACGCATCGGCAACAGTACTCGGTGTATTGTCGGAAAAGGTACCTAATATGATTGTTTCATCAGCCGACTTGTGCAATTCAGACAAGACTGACGGTTTCTTGAAACATACACATTGCATCACTCCTGGCGATTTCAGCGGTGGATTCTTCCAAGCCGGTGTTGCCGAATTGACTATGGCTTGTGTATGTATCGGTATGGCTCTTCATGGTGGTGTCATTGCAGGTTGCGGTACTTTCTTTGTATTCTCAGACTATATGAAACCAGCTATCCGTATGGCTGCATTGATGCGCTTGCCGGTGAAATTCATCTGGTCACACGATGCATTCCGCGTAGGCGAAGATGGTCCTACTCACCAACCGGTTGAGCACGAACTTCAAATCCGTTTGTTGGAAAAGATGAAGAACCACAGAGGAAAGAACTCCATGTTGGTACTCCGTCCTGCCGATGTAGAAGAAACAACCGTTGCATGGAAATTGGCTATGGAAAATACCGATTCTCCAACAGGTTTGATTTGTTCCCGTCAGAACATCATCAATTTGCCAGAAGGTACCGATTATTCGCAAGCAGCAAAGGGTGCATACATTGTAAAGGAAGACGAAAATTATGATGTTATCTTGCTTGCTTCCGGTTCTGAAGTATCTACATTGGTAGCCGGTGCTGAATTGTTGGCAAAGGACGGTATCAAGACACGTATTGTTTCAGTTCCTTCTGAAGGTTTGTTCCGTTCACAAAGCAAGGAATATCAAGAAAGCATTTTACCGACAGGCGCCAAGATTTTCGGTTTGACAGCGGGTATCCCGGCCAACCTCTACACATTGGTAGGTTATAATGGAAAGGTTTGGGGAATGGAATCATTCGGTTTCTCAGCACCGTTCAAGGTATTGGACGAAAAGTTGGGCTTCAACGCAGAAAATGTATATAACCAAGTAAAATCAATGCTCTAATGAAAACAATAGGTTTAGCATCCGACCATGCAGGATTTGAATTGAAAGAATACGTAAAGACATGGCTCGAAGCAAAAGGATATACTTACAAGGATTTCGGTACTTACAGTACAGACAGTTGTGACTATCCAGATTTCGCTCACCCATTGGCAGAAGCCGTAGAAGCAGGTGATTGCTATCCAGGTATCGCTATTTGTGGTAGCGGTGAAGGTATCAGCATGACACTGAACAAACATCAAGGCATCCGTGCTGCATTGGTTTGGATTCCTGAAATTGCACACATGACACGTTTGCACAACGACGCTAACATCCTCGTTATGCCAGGACGTTTCATCAGCACTGAAACAGCAAGCCAAATCATGGAAGAATTCTTTAATACAGAGTTCGAAGGTGGCCGTCATCAGAAGCGCATTGACAAAATTCCGGTGAAATAATATTTATTAACCTATTCGAATAAAAAAAAGAGAGGCTTTATAAGCTTCTCTTTTTTTTTATTTTTATCTTTGTTGAATAATAGAAACTACATTAATTACACATTATGAGAAAGTTAATATCTTTATTAGTCTTATCTTTTCTATCCATAGGTATTCTCCTGGCACAGAACGAACCTAAGTACATGGAAGGTGCCGTTCCCTTGATTGACGGGAAAGTTACATTTGCTACTGAAATGAATACTGGTACCATGTCTAAGGCGGTCATTTATGAAACTCTTTTGAAATGGGCCAACGACCGTTATCAGATAACTGACAAGTTCAAGGCTCGTATTCTTTTCAAAGATGCAGAAGAAGGTACTATCGCAATACATGGTGATGAATACATCGTGTTCTCTTCCACTGCACTCGCTTTGGATAGAACCCGTATCAATTACCAATTGTTCTTCTTTTGCGAAGAAGGAAAATGTAAGATTAACATGACCCGTATCCGTTATCATTACCAAGAAGAACGGGATGGTGGTGAAAAATACAATGCTGAAGATTGGATTACCGACGAATTTTGCTTGAACAAGACCAAGACAAAACTTTACCCTATTAGCGGTAAGTTCCGTCGGAAAACCATCGATTTGAAAGACCAATTGTTCAAAGAAATCCAATCTATCTTGGGTAACAAGATGATTGATTTGGGCTTGCAAGCGGCTCCAACGACTCCAGAATCGAGAGTGAAAGTCATTACAACCCAACCTAAGGAAGAAGTTGTTCCAGCAATGGAAATCCAACCAACAGCAGTGAAAGTTCCAGCGGCTCAACCAACCGTTCAACAACCGGAACCGGTAAAAGCTACTCCTCAGCCAAGTAACGATGAAGCATTGATTGCACAAGCTATACGCATGACCATTACTGCCGGCAACGACGAACAGTTCGAAATCAGCAAGGAATGTTGGGGTGGTTTCGGCGAACTCTTCGGCAAGAAGGTTTCCTTCTGTTTAATTGATACTCAGAAGACTATGGGTAACATGCTGATGAACCAAAGCGACAATTATAAGATTTCATTCTATGGTGCCAACAATAGCCAACCAGTAGTGGTTATTGAATGCAAGAAACTGATGACCCAAAACATCAATGGCGAGGAAGCACAAAAGATGAGTCCAAGCTGTGTAGCAGGTAAATCTTACAACATGTATGTAGGTGAAATTCTAAAATAATTGTATCTTTGTAAAATGAAAGGAAAATTAATCATCATCAAGGAGTTGATAAGGGAAGGCCAATTGGAGACAGCCATTAAGCAATTGTCCCAATACATCCAGGCCGATTCAACCGATGATGAACCCTATTATTTGTTGGGCAATGCCTATCGTAAACAAGGGAATTGGCAATTGGCACTCAACAACTATTTAGAAGCAATCGAACGGAATCCGGAAAGTCCAGCCGTACAGGCACATCAAATGATGATGGACATTCTGAATTTCTACAATAAAGATATGTATAACCAATAATAGATATTGCTATGGCAAAAATTAAAGGTGCAGTTGTGGTAGACAGCGAACGTTGTAAAGGTTGCAACTTGTGTGTAGTCGCTTGCCCACTGGATGTGTTGGCATTAACCACTAAAGAAGTAAATAAGAGAGGATATACATTTGCCCAAACAGTCTTGGAAGACACTTGCATCGGCTGTGCTTCCTGTGCAACCGTATGCCCGGATGGATGTATCTCCGTATATAAAGTTAAACAACAATAAAACAAAAAGATATGGCAGAAGAAGTAGTTTTAATGAAGGGTAACGAAGCCATTGCCCATGCCGCTATCCGTTTTGGTGTAGACGGCTATTTCGGCTATCCTATCACCCCTCAATCCGAAGTGTTGGAAACGCTTGCCGAACAGAAGCCATGGGAAACAACCGGTATGGTTGTCGTTCAGGCAGAAAGTGAAGTTTCAGCTATCAACATGGTATACGGAGGGGCTGCTACCGGTAAGATGGTCATGACATCTTCATCCAGTCCGGGTGTCAGCTTGAAACAGGAAGGTATTTCCTATTTGGCTGGTGCTGAACTTCCTTGTTTGGTAGTGAACGTCATGCGTGGCGGTCCGGGTTTGGGTACTATCCAACCAAGTCAGGCAGACTATTTCCAGACAGTTAAGGGAGGTGGTCATGGTGACTATCGTTTGATTGCCTTGGCTCCGGCATCTGTTCAGGAAATGGCAGATTTCGTTGGCTTGGCTTTCGATTTGGCTTTCAAGTATCGCAATCCGGCTATCCTCTTGGCCGACGGTGTTATCGGTCAGATGATGGAAAAAGTGGTATTGCCTGAACAACGTACTCGTTTGACTGATGAAGAAGTAATTGCACGCTGCCCATGGGCTGCCAACGGCAAGACTGCCGGACGCAAGCCGAACATCATCACCTCGTTGGAACTCGACCCGGCTGAAATGGAAAAGAGAAACATCCATTTGCAAGCCAAGTATGCAGAAATCGAAGCCAACGAAGTACGTTACGAAGAAATCAATTGCGAAGACGCTGAATACCTCATTGTAGCCTTCGGTTCTTGTGCACGTATTGCACAGAAGACCATGGAATTGGCTCGTGCAGAGGGTATTAAGGTTGGCTTGCTCCGTCCTATCACCTTGTGGCCGTTCCCAAGCAAGGCCATTGCCGAACGTGCTAAGCAAGTGAAAGGTATCCTTACTGTCGAGCTCAATGCCGGTCAAATGGTGGAAGATGTTCGTTTGGCAGTAGAATGCAAGGTACCGGTAGAACATTTCGGACGTTTGGGCGGTATTGTTCCAGACCCGGATGAAGTAGTAAACGCCTTAAAGACCAAACTGATTAAATAACAAGCGTATGGACACCGATACAATCAGACGCATACTGAACATCGTATTCATGGCATTGGCCGTTGCATCTGTCATCACATACTTTGTGGTCGAAGACTTCACCACATTCATCTATGTATGCGGGGCGGCTATATTCGTCAAATTGTGTGAATTCTTTTTACGCTTCATGCTTTAACAGGAGGAAATTTTATGACTAGAGAAGAAATAATTAAACCCGAAAACTTGGTTTACAAGAAACCAACGTTGATGAATGATAATCCGATGCACTACTGCCCGGGATGTAGCCATGGGGTAGTACATAAATTAATCGCAGAGGTCATTGAAGAAATGGGCTTGGAAAACAAGGCAGTCGGTGTATCACCGGTGGGCTGTGCCGTATTTGCTTACAACTACTTGGACATTGACTGGGAAGAAGCTGCTCATGGCCGTGCACCTGCTTTGGCAACCGCTATCAAGCGCTTGTGGCCAAGCCGTTTGGTATTCACTTACCAGGGCGACGGTGACTTGGCTTGTATCGGTACTGCCGAAACCATCCACGCTTTGAACCGCGGAGAAAACATAACCATCATCTTCATCAACAATGCCATTTATGGTATGACCGGTGGACAGATGGCGCCGACAACTTTGCTCGGCATGAAGACAGCTACTTGTCCGTATGGTCGTGATGCCGCTATCCATGGCTATCCGTTGAAGATGACCGAAATCGCTGCTACATTGGAAGGTACCGCTTACGTTACCCGCCAGTCTGTACACAGCGTACCGGCTATCCGCAAGGCCAAGAAAGCTATCCGCAAGGCATTCGAGAACTCAATGAATGGTAAAGGTTCCAACTTGGTAGAAATCGTATCAACTTGTAACTCAGGCTGGAAGATGTCACCGGCTGCAGCCAACAAGTGGATGGAAGAAAACATGTTCCCATTCTACCAATTGGGTGATCTGAAAGATAAAGAATAAAAGAAGAAGACCTATGAAACAGGAAATCATTATAGCAGGATTTGGTGGTCAGGGTGTTTTGTCTATGGGCAAAATCTTGGCTTATTCCGGACTCATGGAAGACAAGGAAGTAACCTGGATGCCGGCATACGGTCCCGAACAACGTGGTGGTACAGCCAACGTTACCGTGATTGTCAGCGACGAACGTATCTCCTCTCCTATTTTGAGTCAATATGACACAGCTATCATCTTGAACCAACCTTCATTGGCCAAGTTCGAGAACAAGGTGAAGCCGGGTGGTATCCTCATCTATGATGGATATGGTATCATCGAACCTCCTACCCGTAAGGACATTCAGGTATACCGCATCGATGCCATGGATGAAGCCAACGAACGCGGCATGGCCAAGACCTTCAACATGATTGTTTTGGGTGGCCTGTTGAAGCTCCGTCCGATGGTGGAAATCGAGAGTGTATTGAAGGCTTTGCGCAAGACATTGCCGGAACGTCACCACAAACTTATCCCGATGAATGAAGAGGCCATCCATATCGGTATGGACATCATCAAGCAGGTAGAAGTATAATAATCTTTAAAGGATATAGAAAAAGGAGAAGCTTTCCTCGACGGAAAGTTTCTCCTTTTCGTTTTATATTGTATCTTTGCGACATTATGAAAACAAAACAGAAATATATATTTATTCTTATATGTGCTTTGTGCTGTCTGGTTCCCGTATCAGCACAAAACACACTAAGCAACGCAATGGGTACTTCTGCCAGTGGTAGAGACCTTGGAACGCATGACCGTAACGGTAATCCGATTGATACTACAGCTGTAACCGATGCCAGTACCATTCCTATCGGGCTTTATCAATGGAAAGTTACCCGACGGTTAGGAAATGTCATCCCTGTACCCGTCGACACCTTGCATGCAGGATTTCAGAACAGCAACGATCCGGCAGGCCTTACCGGTCAATACAATTACTTAGGCAACTTGGGCTCTCCACGCATGTCACGTATCTTCTTCGACCGTAAGGAAGAAAGTCAGTTCGTCTTTACCGACCCATACGACCAGTCCGTGTTGCGTCCGGAAGATGTGACATTCACGAATACCTTGTCTCCATTTACCAACCTCACCTATTACAAGAGCTTCAATAACCGTAATAGCGAGGAACGTTTCAAGTCCTATTATTCCATCAATGCCAACAAACGTTTGGGATTCGGACTTTACATCGACTATATCTATGGACGAGGTATGTACAACAACCAGTCTACTGCCCAGTTCAATGGTGGTTTGTTTGCCAGCTATCGAGGGGACAAGTATGACATGCACTTCATCTTCAACAACGATAACTTGAAGACGCGTGAAAACGGGGGTATTACCGACGACCGATACATTACCAACCCGTTGGATATGGCTGAAGGCAAGAAACAGTATAACTCTACGGACATTCCTACCTTATTTAAAAAGGTATGGAACCACAACACCAGCTATCATGCTTTCTTGACCCATCGTTACAACCTCGGTTTCTATCGGGAAGTAGCAGACAGTCTGAAGAACGACTCCATCCAGGCTGCTCCCAATGATTCTACAGAGTCAGTGATGCCTAGAGAATTCGTACCTGTGACCAGCTTCATTCACACCTTGGAACTGGACTTCAATGGCCGTAAGTACATCACACAAGACGATGCACAGAACCGTGACTACTTCGAACATACCTATTTCGGCAATGACTCGATAGACCAATTCCGACGTACCAACGTGCGGAACACATTCGGCATATCGTTACGTGAAGGATTCAACAAATGGGCAAAGGCAGGCTTGACTGCTTTCTTGACCCACGAATACCGTGACTTTACATTACCGGATACGACCAACGTAGCCGACCAAAGAATCATCAAGCACTACAAGGAAAATATCGTATATGTAGGAGGTGAATTGGCAAAGACGCAAGGCAATCTGCTGCATTACAACGTATTGGGTGAATTTGCCGTAGCCGGTGAAGATGCCGGCCAGTTCCGTTTGGAAGGTAAGGGTGACTTGAACTTGAAGCTTTTCGGCGACAGTGTACGTCTGGACGTCAATGCCTATATCAAGAACTTGAATCCTATCTTCTACTACCGCAACTTCCACTCCAAGCATTATTGGTGGGACAACAGCGACTTGTCCAAGATTATGCGTACCCGTGTAGAAGGAAAGCTCAACTCCAAGCGATTGGGAACTACCCTCCGTGTTGGAGTGGAAAACATCAAGAATTATACCTATTTGGCGAATACAAGCTTGCCGATTACCAACAGTTCCGGTGAGATTACTTCTTTCAAGAACAATGCGGCGGTGAAACAACATAGCGGAAACATCCAGGTATTTACCGCCATGCTGCAACAGAAACTGAAGTTCGGCATCTTGCACCTCGATGGCGAAGTGGTTTACCAGAAGTCCAGCGAACAGTCCATTCTTCCTTTGCCGGAACTCTCTGCATACGGTAATCTGTACATCCATGCCGGATTGGTAAAGAACATCCTCCAAGTATCTTTGGGAGCGGACGTACGTTACTTCACCAAGTACAATGCACCGGACTATTCACCGGTCATCGGTCAGTTCTATTTGCAGAAACCTGAAAACCAAATTGCTATTGGTGGCCATCCGATGATTAACGTTTATGCCAATTTCCATTGGAAACGTACACGTATCTTCCTGATGATGTACAATGTCAACCAGAACTCTGGTAACTCGCGTTACTTCCTGGCACCGCATTACCCTATCAGTCCTAGAATCCTGAAGCTAGGTATCTCTTGGAATTTCTTTGACTAAAAGCAAAAAGTATGAACAAATATCTGAAATACGGAATCATGGGAGTCATTGCCGTTGCTTTATCAGCACTCCTCTTTACTCCCAAAGGACAAGAAGCTCCCGTCAGCTCCCTGCGTGGTTACGAAGAGATTATCCAATCTTGTACGCTCCGGGCAGTAACCGAATACAATTCCATCAGCTATTTTGTCGAGGGTGATACGATAGACGGATTGCACTACGAACTGCTTCAAGCATTTGCCAAGGAAAAAGGATTGGTAGCAGAAATCACTCCTGAAATGAGTATCGAAAAGCGAATGGAAGGACTCCAGAACGGCAACTTCGATATCTTGGCGAATAATGTATTGGTTAGCAGTGACCGCACCGACTCCATGCTCTATACCCATCCCATCCTCTTGAGCCGTCAACTGTTGATACAGCGGAAAGCTCAGGACGAGAATGACTCCATCCACATCAGTAGTTTGTTGGAATTGGCCAACAAGACCGTTCATGTGGTTGAAGGTTCACCTTCGGTATATCGCCTACAGCATTTGAGCAATGAAATCGGTGATACCATCTATATAAAGGAAATAGAGAAATACGGACAAGAACAACTCTTGGCCTTGGTAGCCAATGGCGATATCGATTACGCCATTTGTGATGAAGGGATTGCCCAAGCATCCATCAACAACTTCCCTCAGTTGGACATTGAAAAAGCCATCAGCTTCTTGCAATTCTATTCGTGGGGAGTCTATCACCACAATACCACCCTTCTGGACAGTCTGAATGCTTGGCTCAACCGATACAAGCTGACACCGGACTTCCATAAACTAATGAAGAAATATTCCACAAACCAACAGATGCCATGAATACATTGGAAAAAGTGAAATGGGGATTTATCGGTTGCGGAGAAGTAACCGAAAAGAAAAGCGGACCTGCATTCAGCATGATTCGCAATTCAGAAGTCGTAGCCGTAATGAGCCGTAAGGCAGAAAAGGCAGAATCGTATGCCCGTCGGAACAATATACCAAGGTGGTATACCGATGCCCAATTGCTCATCGGTGATGAGGATGTGAATGCCGTCTATATCGCAACCCCTCCTTCTTCCCATGCTACCTTTGCCATCATGGCCATGAAAGCCGGTAAGCCTGTGTACATCGAAAAGCCCATGGCAGCGACCTATGAGGACTGTGCCCGTATCAACCGTATTTCCAAGGAAACGGGAGTTCCTTGCTTTGTAGCCTACTACCGACGTTACCTTCCGTATTTCCAGAAAGTACGCGAAATGGTCATGGGAGGCGAAATCGGCAATGTCATCAATGTACAGATTCGCTTTGCCCAACCGCCTCGTGCCATGGACCATAGCAATACCAACCGCCCTTGGCGTGTGCAAGCCAACATTGCCGGTGGTGGTTATTTCTACGACTTGGCTCCTCACCAACTGGACTTGTTGCAAGACATGTTCGGTTGCATCCTCGAAGCCGAAGGATACAAGAGCAACCGAGGCCGTCTCTACGATGCGGAAGATACCGTCAGTGCCTGCTTCAAGTTCGAGTCAGGCTTGCCGGGTTCAGGTTCCTGGTGTTTTGTAGCACACGAATCAGCCAAGGAAGACCGCATCGAAATCATTGGCGACAAAGGGATGCTCAGCTTCTCGGTCTATACATACGACCCTATCATCCTCCATACCGAAAGAGGAGTTGAAACGTTCCAACCGCAGAATCCGCCTCACGTACAGCTTCCACTGATTCAGGCTGTCGTAGAGCACTTGCAAGGAAAGACCATCTGTACCTGCGACGGCTTGAGTGCTACCACAACCAATTGGGTCATGGACCGTATCTTGAATAAGTTATAACAAATAGATATGCATTGGGTTGCACGATTATTTCTATTCTTTCTTCTCATTCTCTGCCCTACCATCATTCTGGCACAGAATGAGAAAAAAGATACAGTTGTGCAAGAACGAAGAACCCTTCTGGCCTCCTTGGCCGGTGGAATGGTCAACCTGACCGACAACATTGCTACCGTAGTCCGTCACACCGGACGAAAGATACGAAACGAAGTGAAGGACTTCAATGCAATCGATACGAACTATATTTCTCCCAATAAATACAACCTGGCCTTCATGCTGGAACACAGCACTTGGTACGAGCATTACCGATTGGGAAACAACAACCGGAACCATCC
This sequence comes from Bacteroides sp., assembly GCA_017466635.1. GTDB lineage: Bacteria > Bacteroidota > Bacteroidia > Bacteroidales > Bacteroidaceae > Phocaeicola. The sequence continues at coordinate 20,691 of JAFTTU010000030.1, read as the reverse complement.
CAAGCGATTGAGCTTCTCGCCTAGCCTCGGTACCAAGCTGGGTGTGTATTTCGGTTGGCGATGGATATTCCTGGGCTATACGTTCGATATCGAGGACCTCTTCGGTGACAATAAGGACAAGCCCAAGAAGAAAGAAATGTCGCTCAACATCTATAGTTCCAAGTTTGGAGTGGATTTGTATTACCGCAAGACGGGTAGTGACTTCAAGCTCCGTTCGTACGAGGGCTTCGATTTGAATGACCCTAGCCTGAAGAACATCCATTTCGATGGTTTGGAAAGCAGCATCAGAGGCTTGAATGCCTACTGGATTTTCAATCATCGGAAATTCTCCTATCCGGCTGTCTATAGCCAGTCCACCAATCAGCGCCGCAGTGCCGGTTCGTTCATGGCGGGTTTCTCCTATTCGCAGCACCGCATTTCGTTCGATTATGCCAAGTTACCTCCTGCTATCCTGGACCGGTTAAGTCCCAGCCTTCAGTTCAGTCATATCAAGTATTCCGATTATAGCTTAGGTTTCGGTTATGGGTATAATTGGGTATTTGCCAAGAACTGGGTATCGAACCTATCCCTGCTTCCGGGCATCGGATACAAGAAATCGAGGATAGACGACAACGATTTCAAGACCGAAAGCTGGATAAAGGACATCAATTTCGATTTGATAACCCGTGCAGGCATTGTGTACAACAACAGCAAATACTTTGTCGGTGCTTCGCTGGTGCTTCATACCTACGACTATCGCAAACCGAGCCTTTCGGTGACCAACTCGTTCGGTACACTCCGCATCTATGCCGGCTTCAACTTCTGGCGCAGAAAGCCTGCCACTCCCTAAATCCATCCTCTTTAAACATCTTTAACTCCTCTGCATTTGCTTTATTACGAAATCTTCGTAGTTTTGCGAAAGAATCGTAAATCACTTATTCTATGGATAAACTGACACAACAAGAGGAGGAAGTAATGCTCTATATATGGAGTTTGGAAAGCTGCTTTGTAAAGGATATCGTGGCAAAGTTCCCGGAGCCTCAACCTCCTTATACAACTGTAGCTTCCATCGTGACCAACCTGAAACGGAAGGGCTATGTAGAAGCCAAGCGATATGGCAATACCTATATGTATACGCCCGTCATCAAGCAAAGCGAGTATAAGCGGAAGTTCATAGGCGGTGTAGTCCGCAACTATTTCGCCAACTCGTACAAAGAAATGGTTTCCTTCTTCGCCAAGGAGCAGAAGCTCACTGCCGACGATTTGAAGGACATCATCAATCTGATTGAAAAAGGAAAAGAAGAATAACTCAAACACCTATCATATATGGCACCCGAATGGATTTATCTGCTGAAAGTGAATGCAGGCATTGCCCTGTTCTATGCTTTCTACAAATTGTTTTGCCAACGCGATACCTTCTTCCAATGGCGTCGCTATGCCTTGCTCAGCTTTTTGGGCATCTCACTCATCTATCCGTTACTCAACATTCAAGATTGGGTGAAGGAACAACCTGCCATGTACGAGCTGGCCGACTATTATGCCACCTGGATGGCAACAGAAGAAATCGCTGCTCCCCCGGTGGAAAGCGTAGCCAACGCTCCACAACCCCCAAGTTTGCTCACAATAGGAATCTACCTTTATTATATAGGAGTCATCGTCATGGGCCTCCGCTTCTTGATGCAATTAGGTAGTGTCTGCTGGATGCGATGGAAAGGAACTCGCACCAGGATAGATGGACAACAGATCATCAGCATTCCCACGGAAGCCGACCCGTTCTCCTTCTTCGGATGGATATTCCTCTATCTGCCTGGCTTGAAGGCTGAGAACAGACAGGAGATATTGAAGCACGAACAGACCCATGCCCGCCAATGGCACTCGATGGATGTGATTCTCTGCGAGCTCATCAACATCGTCTGCTGGTTCAATCCGTTTGCCTGGTTGATAAAGACCGAAATCCGCCTCAACTTGGAATACTTGGCAGACCATAAGGTAGCAGAAACCATGGGCGATTGCAAGCAATACCAATATCACTTGCTGAACCTTGTCAACAAGAATGTACAAACCGGTTTATGCAATAATTTCAATGTCTCACACTTAAAACGACGCATCATGATGATGAACAAGAAAAGAACCCATACGCTAGGACGTATCAAATACGCCTTGTTCGCACCATTGGCGGGAGCTCTGCTGATTGCCAGCAACATCAGTTGTATCTCTTCAGAGAAAAAGGAAGAAATGCTCGAGTCAAGAGCCATCGAAGGGGATATTCACCAAATATGCGAAGAAATGCCCGACTTCCCGGGTGGCATGAGAGAATGCATGTACTTTTTAAGACAAAACATCAAGTATCCGGAAGAAGCCGTCAAGAATAAGGTAGAAGGCCGGGTGATTATCCAAATGGTCGTCAAGAAGGATGGAAGTATCGCCAATGCCAAGGTAGTTCGTCACGTTGACCCATTGCTGGATGCAGAAGCGCTGCGTGTGGTGAACCTCATGCCGAAATGGAAACCGGGCAAGAATCAGGGTGAAGCCGTAAATGTGAAGTACACCTTGCCGGTATATTTCCGATTGAGTCGTCCGGATACCGAAATGAAGGACTCTACCTATACCAAAAATGGAGTGAAATATACGATTACCAAAGCGAAGGAAGACCCTAACCAGCCCGATGCCAATGGAGTCTATCGGATTTGCGAAGAAATGCCCGACTTTCCGGGTGGTATGGCTGAATGCATGAAGTGGTTGGCTAAGAACATCCAATATCCGGAAGACTGCAAGAAGAAGGGCACCGAAGGACGTGTCATCGTTCAGTTTGTAGTAGACAAGGATGGTAGCGTCATGGACGCCAAGGTGGTTCGTAGCATTGACCCATTGCTCGACAAGGAAGCCTTACGAGTAATCAACCTCATGCCGAAATGGAAACCGGGTAAGAATCAGGGTGAAGCCGTTCGTGTAAGATACACCATGCCTGTGATGTTTAAATTAAAATAAAAACAAAAGGGAATAATTTATCTGTTAACGCCCATTGTCATCCTGAGCACTGCAAAGGATCTGATTACATCCACTTTACGCATTCAGATTCTTCACTCCGTTCAGACGAGTTGTTGAGGACTCTGTCCGAAAAATGACAAAGAGGTGCAAGAAGTATATCATTACCAAACTGAAATCTCATGAAAAAGACCATTTTATCCATCAGCATTTGCATCAGCTTGCTTCTTTCCGCATGCGGAGGTGGAAGCTCACAAACTCAAGGCGAAGTAGCCATCATCGATTTAGAAACCGCCTTTCAAAACCCACAAGAATTGTCACTCACCGAGCTTGGCGAGAAGATGACCTATATAGCCTTGGAAACCACAGACGAATCGTTGGTGAAGTTAGGTTCCAGCTCAAAGATGATCGTAACCGAACAATACATCTTTGTAGGCGAAACCGGTGCTCCCCTCCTTGCTTTCGACCGAGGTACAGGAAAGTTCCTTCGTAAGATTGGTAGCGTCGGACAAGGTCCTGGAGAATACAGTGGTTCAACGGACGTGGAAGTGGATGCCGAAGCCAAGCGCATCTATTTCATAGCTTCCCCCACTCAATACCATTGTTATGACTTCGAAGGCAAGTTTCTGAATACCATCACCCTGCCGGAGGATAATTTCATGATGGGTGGAAGCTACTTTATAGACAACAAGGCGTATGCCTATTGCAATATAGCAAACGAAGCGACCACTTGCCGTGCCTACGCTTACCAACTGCCCGAAGGAATCTGCACGGACTCATTGGTACTGAGCGAAAGAGTGGCCAAGAAGCAAAAGGCCGTTATGCCACTCAGTGGAACCGAGACGTATGGGGGCCGATTTTTCATGTGGGAATACGAAGACGGTACATGGACAGCCGGCAATCGGGTGAATAGCACTTATCAGAGCATGAACGGAAAGCTGTATCATAAAGACGTGTTCTGCGATACCCTCTTCCAGATGAAAGGCTTGCATCGCGAAGCACCGATAGCAGCCTTCCACCTCGGAAGCTATGGTGGCTACGGACGCTACGAAACAACCGGTGGCATGGAAGGGAAATACGTCCTTCCCCGTGTATTGTTCAATGGAGAACACATCTACTTCACTCTTTTCACTGGATTGTATGACATCCAAGGTCTCATCCGGAAAATCAAAGGTGAAGGCATCCGTCCAAGCATCGGCATCTACAACCTCCGCACCGGTGAAGTGAAGGTTCAGAAGGAAAAAATGTACCTCCAGCATCCCGACGAAGGTATGCCTAAGGCATGTATCTATACCCTCTCCACCGACGGACATTGGGTAGCCGTTTATCAAGCAGAAAAGCTGGTGGAAGCCCGCGAGAACATCCCGGCAGAAAAGCAACCCGAATGGATGAAGAATCTGAAGGAGGATGATAATCCGGTGATTCTGATGATAAAGTAAAAACCATATAATTCCATGAAAAAAGAACACACCCTACTTATAACCCTAAGCATTCTCTGTCTTTGCGCTTGCCAAACAAAGACAGAGAAAACAACTGATTCCTACAATACCAGTTTGGTAGAATCGAAGAAAATCACTTTACCCATTGAAGACAAGAAGGAATTTCTCAGTCGATCCATCTTTCAGTTTGAAGAAGATGGAAAAGAATTCTTGTCCTTTGGAGCATTCGAGAGGAGGAGACAATATGAAATAATCTTATTCGATTTGGAGAAGGAAGATGTACACAAACGGATTCCATTAGTCTATGACGGTCCTGATGGTCTCCCTGCCATTAGAGGAGTCAAATCCTTAAATGGTTCCCAATCGTTCCTGACTTTCCGTCACAACCGCTTCCGCTTCTCCATCATCGACCGAGAAGGAAAGTTGCTGAAGGATTTCTCTACCGAACCTAGAGACAATATGTTCATTTGCTGTAATGACGGTATAAGTTATTTCTATAATCCTTCTTTTGTCGTCGATTCCGTACTTTATTTCAGCGCCAGTCTACAATACAGAGAAGGAGTATACAAGCCTCATCACTGGAAAGAGTTCCCTCTATTCACCTCCTTGGATTTAAGAAACGGTGAAATAGATTGGTACATGCACTACCCTCCTATCTTCGATCAAGAAGTGGACAATCCTGCAGGAGGATACGAATTTACATACGATTATAATTATCAACAGAACCGTCTAGTTTGTTCATTCAGCGGTTATGACAGTTTGATGGTGACAGACGACTTGCATCATATGAAATGGATAGATGGAAAGAGCCGCTATCTGGAAAGCAGACGACCATTTGTGCCCGAATCCTCATTAGGTTCCGATGCTTTCATCAAACTAACAGAAATGGGAGGATATTTGCACCTCATGTACGATAAATACCGGGATGTCTATTACCGTTTCGTCGAACATCCTTGTAAACTAGGATTCGGTGAGTATTTCATGGACGAGCCGAAAGCCCGTGAATTCTCCATCATCATTTTCGATAAGGATTTGAACATCATCGGTGAGACCAAGTTCCCTGGAAACAAATATTTCAACAAGATGAGTTTTATTGGCCGGGACGGACTTTATATCTCCGAGAACAATTGGGCGAATCCCGATTTTGACAAGCATAAATTGGTATTTGCTTGCTTCAAACTAGAAAACATTAATAAGTAAGAAAAACTAAAATCCATATCGCATGAAAAAAACTTTTTTACCCATTAGCCTTTGTATGAGTTTACTCCTTTCCGCATGTGGAGGAGAAAAGAATGCATCTCAAGGCGAGGTTCCAGTCATCGATGTAGAAACCGCCATTCAAAATCCGCAAGAGTTGTTACTTACCGACCTCGGTGAGAAGATAACCTACATTCCATTGGAAACCATAGATGAATCTTTAGTGAAGCTACTCTCGAGTTCGAAGATGATAGTAACCGACCAATATATCTTCATTGGTGAAAACCACTCGCCTATCCTCTGTTTTGAGCGAACCACCGGCAAGTTCCTCCGAACTATCGGTAGCCTTGGCCAAGGACCGGGCGAATACCAGAATCCCTCAGAAATGGAAGTGGATGCTGAAGCCAAACGTATCTACATCAGAGTCGCCCCCTCCCACTACCTATGTTACGACTTCGAAGGAGAATTCTTGCATACCCTTACATTACCAGGCGAAAGAACCTTTATGATGGGAGCCCATTACTTTGCCGACAACAAGGCTTATGGTTATGGAAATATACTGAATGAAGGAGCAACCAACCAAGCCTACGCATATCGGCTCCCCAAAGGGATATGTACGGATTCCTTAACTCTAACTAAACCTGCTTCCAAAAAGAGCAAAGGTGTGGCCCGAATGAGAGGGTCAGAAGCATACGGAGGCTCATTCTTCATGGTGGAACATAAGGATGGTACATGGACGGCAGGAAACCATATGAATGGAACTTTTCAGAGCCTAAACGGAAAGTTATTTCACAAGGATCTGTTCTGCGATACTCTTTTCCAAATGAAAGGCTTGCAGCGTGAAAAGGCGATAGCCGCTTTCCACTTGGGAAGTTATGGTGGCTACGAACGCTATGAAACAGCCAGAAATATGGAAGGGAAATACCTTCTCCCCCGTGTGTTACATGATGGAGAACGTATCTACTTCACCCTTTTCACTGGCATGTACGATATGCAAAGTCTAACAAAAAAACTACAAACAAAGAGTGTACGTCCAGGTTGTGGCATCTACAATCTCCGTACAGGCGAAGTGAAAGTACAGAAAGACTACATGTACTTCAAGCACCCCGAAGAAGGTATGCCAAAAGCATGCGTCTATACGCTCTCTACGGACGGACAATGGGTAGCCGTTTATCAAGCAGAAAAGCTGGTGGAAGCCCGCGAAAACATCCCGGCAGAAAAGCAACCGGAATGGATGAAGAACCTGAAAGAGGATGATAATCCGGTGATTCTGATGATAAAGTAAGATAACGATATAATACGTATGAAAAATTAAACCTATCTATTTATGAAAACCATGAAAACAAATATCCTTTCCTTAACTCTCATCAGCCTTATAGGACTGACGGTCGCTTGCACCACCTCCAATCAAGAAAACACCGGAGGACTGAAAACCATCCATGTAGAAGTAGACAACATCCGCACCGATGTAAAGCTATCCGAATTTGCAGAAGCCCAAATAATCCCGCTTCCTACTTCGGATGACTTGCTCATCGGTAAAATCAAGAAAGTATGCGCCTCGGACAAGTCCATCTGCATTTCAGCAGAGAACACCATCTACCGATTCACCCGTTCGGGCGAATACCTCGGAAAAATAAGCAAACACGGAGAAGGCCCTGATGAATATACAAGCATCAGAGACTTCATCATCACAGAAGACGACGAAGTAGCCATCTTCACACTAGGGAAACAGGCCTTGATGTTCTATTCTTGGGACAACCAGTTGAAGAAGAAAATCAAGCTTGACGTCTCGCCCAGTGCTAGAATCACCCGAATGGAGGACAAGCTTGTGATTAATAACGGCAACAAAATATCCAACACCAACAAGTATGTACTCATGTTCATCGACCTGAACTCAGGAGAAATGACCAACGAACTGCTTCCTGTCGATGAATACAAAGCCAAGTACCTTTATAGCATCGAGAGCAACACCTTCACACCGGGCGAAAACGACACGACCTGTTACTTCTATACTTGGTTCAACGACACCATCTATCGGGTAACGCCTAACACCTGCCAACCGGAAGTAGCATTCGATTGGGATGGAAAGAATATCCCTACCGATTATTACCGGCATGATTACCCTAGTGTCGTACAATTCTTGGACGGTTTAACTGAAGGTCAAACTTTCGGGACCCACTTTCAGCTCAAGTCCGACAACTACCTGATGGTTCAATACGAGCAATGTCGGAAAGGCCATCAGACGGTTGTGATTCCCTCAAACGGAGGAGCACCTATCAATATGAAGGAAGCACACATCGATGAGTTGGGAGGCTTCCCATTGGACATGACTTGCAACGCCTATTATGACAACAAGTTCCCCACGGGGTATAACGAAGTGTTCTTCGTCGTCCAGCCGATGGATATCCTCGAATACGTAGAAGAGCACGCTCCCGAATCGTTGGATGAAGTCAAGAAAAAAATCAAGTACACATCGGACGACCAGAATCCAGTGTTACTGGTCATAAACTTGAAATAAAAGTTGCGTCAACACGCGGCCGCGAAATTATTTTTCATGAAGGCGAATTAAAAAAACGCTTCGGCGTTTAAGGCAAAACGTTTAGGCGTTTGATTCAAAACGCCGAAGCGTTTTGAAATAAAGATTGAAAGGAAACATTTTTAAACGAAAAAACATGAAAAACATCATCCTATTCATCAGCCTTGTCTGCCTATGCACCAACGTAGCACACGGACAATACATTGTCGCAGTCGGAGGAGGAGACCCAGAAATGAATGCGAGTAAAAGAGACACCATAGCCCAATGTGACGTACAAGTGAAATATGAATTGAAGTTCATACCCGACACGATGAAACGTGACAAGTACAAGACACAAACCATGGTGCTCCGCATGAATACGAAAGGGGTGTCCGTCTATCAGGAATACGGCAAATACAGAAGCGATTCTGTCAGCGCTGCACGTACCCGTAACGGGAAAATAAGGTTAAGTGATCAAAATGAAGCCATAAAGTACCAGACCCAAGCACGTGACAATATCACGATAGCCAAATCATGGCCGGAAAACAACCAATTACTTGTCAGAGAACTAATCGGACTGGACGGGACATTTACCTATACAGAAGAAAAGCCCGATTTCGGTTGGCAAGTTGATTTCAGCCAGACGAAAGAAGTGGCAGGATATAATTGCCATTCTGCCAAGGGAAGTTATGCCGGAAGAGACTATCAGGTATGGTTTACTACCGACATCCCCATCAGCGACGGTCCTTGGTTCTTCTGCGGGTTGCCCGGCTTGATACTGGAAGCTTCTTCCTTGGATGAAGAATTTTTCTATACTTGCATGTCTATCCAGCAAGGCACAGGACCGGTCACACTCCGTTCCTTGGACGATGCATTCAAAACGACTCGCGAGAAGTTCTTGAAGGCCAAGCGAAAAAACAAGGAAGCTTCATCCGCTGAAAGAATGAAAGCCTTTGGAGATAAGATACAGAGTAGTAACATATCCACAAACAATCGAAAACGTGTTTACAATCCGCAAGAAAAATATTAGTATCCTCATCGCCTTATGGGTGTGGAACACCATTAGCATGATGAGCCAAACGGTGATTTCGGGAGTCATCCGCGAAGCATCGAACCGTCAAGCCATGCCCGAAGTGGTCTGCATGCTGACCGATGCCTCGGGGAATACAATGCTGGACTATGGATTCACCGACAAGGAAGGAAAATACAGCCTCCGTACCACTCACGAAGGCGACTCCCTCATCCTCACCACCCGAATGATGAGCTATCGCACCGTAACCCTCCGTCTGCCCAACCAGAGCCAGACCAAGGACATTCTGATGCAGGACGACAACTTCAAGCTGAAGGAAGTAGTGGTGAAAGCCGACCCCATCACCCAACGTGGAGACACTATCAACTACAACGTAGCGGCACTGAAAAGTGCCAAGGATGTCGCCATAGTGGATGTCATCAAGAAGCTTCCGGGAGTGGAAGTGAGCGAAAGCGGAAAGATTTCGTACCAAGGGAAAGCCATCAACAAGTTCTATATCGAAGGTATGGACATGCTGGGCGGAAAATATTCCTTGGCTACCACCACCGTCCCTGTGGATGCCGTGGCAAGTATCCAGGTATTGGAGAACCATCAGCCTATCCGGGCATTGGAAGAAACACAACTCTCCGAACGGGCAGCCATGAACCTGAAACTGAAGAAGGGAAAGAAACTGCGCCCCGTGGGACAAGCCACCTTGGGTGGAGGCTTGAGTGACGAACACTTCAAGTTTTTGGGAGCCATCTCCGCCCTCCACCTCAATGAGAAAGGGCAGAGCCTCTTATCCTTGAAAGGTAACAACAGCGGTACCCAACTGGCCAACGAACTCATCGAGCATACCTATCAGACAGGAAGCGTATTCGGTACGCTCCCCTACACCCCGACTGCATTGGTCAGTCCATCCGAAGGTTATCTACCCCCGATTCCCGCCCAAAACGGTATCTTCAACGAGTCGTACATGGGAACCTACAACCGTCTGTTCAAGTTGAAAAAGGATTGGGAAATCAAGGTGAACGGAAGTTATTTGGACGAACAACTGGAAAACCAACAGAAGGAAACAACCATCTATGATGTAACGGGTGAGAATCCGTTGACCATCATCAGCAACCAAGCGTCCGAAAGTCATCACCGCCAAAGCAACCTGTCGTTCCAATTCACGAAGAATGCGACCAAGCAATACGTGAACAACCAGCTTCGCTTGACGGGCGACTGGTCGGAAGCCTATTCGCAACTGACGGGGACGAATCCGAGCCAACAGGACTTCGAACAGCCTTTCTTCTTGGTGGAAAACAAGTTGAACTACATCGGCAAGACAAAGAGTAACCAGTTTGCCTTCAACTCTTACCTCCGCTATCAGAGCCAGCCTCAAGAAGTTTGCTTCAGTGATGGTGACTCGCTGATGCAAAACCAGCAGAGAGATGAGAAGCGCTTCTATACCACCAATGATATACAGATGGCCTATTATTCCGGTCCGTCAGAATTATCATTGACAGCAGGCTTCAAACTGGAGACTAACCGGATACGCTCATCCATGAATGAAGTGCCCGAGTTCTTAAAGGATTCGGTCACTTCCTCACAATGGAATTACTTGGAAGCAGGTGTATTCGTCCGGCCATCCTATGTATTCAAGGGAAAGGGATACAACATCAATCTGACCGTTCCATTGATTTGGCAAAAGACAGATGCCGGGAAGCAAGGTTCGGACAAACAATCGTTCCACCATTTCGTGTGGACACCTTCCCTCCGTTTCTACTGGAAGTTCCACCACTTCTGGGAGTTCATGGCAACGGGGAGTTACAAGCACTCGCCCACGTCCTACATGAACCTGAACGACACTTATTATTACAAGAACCGGAACTTGTTGCAACGGGGCATCGATGGGTTGGGTATGGACAAGCAGACCCAAGGTTCGCTGAACCTCTATTACCGCAATCCGTTCCACGCCTTTTGGAGCCGGTTGAATATGACCTATACCCAGAACAAATCGGACTTGATTAGTGGCTACGACTTCATCGGTACGCAACCCATTTATACTTGGCAGATGGCCAACCGTTCGTATAAGCAGTTCAATGTACGTGGCAATGTGGGAAAAATTGTGGATGCCATTCAGACCAATCTGGATGTCAGTATCGGATATTCGCATACCCTTTATACGCAATACCAACAGAAGACACTCCGTGAAACACGCAGCAACCAAGGCTATTTCATCTTCAATTCGAACACCCGCATCACTTCGTGGTGGGATTGGGAACTGACATGGAACAGCGTTGTCTCGCACAACAATGGTTACGAGACGTTATGGAACCATCAATTGGCCACCAACATGACGTTCTCTTTCGGCAAGTGGACATTCATTCCGAAGTTGGACTATACCCGTAACCAATTGGATGCATCCCAATTCAAGGATGCTGCTTTGCTTCATGCTGCCTTACGCTATAAGCTGAAGACATGGAGTATCGACCTCCAATGTGATAATCTGTTGGACACCCAGGAGTATGTGGTCCGTACTTTCAATGGTATCAACCAATACGACCAACTCTATGTGCTCCGTCCACGACAGATTATGGTAAAAATACGATTTATGTTTTGATTTATAGAGGAAAACAAATATGAGAACAACATTATTCATCATCATTTGTACGCTTGCCATGAACCTGCAAGCCAAAATCGTGATTGACGAACGAAAACTTGAACCAGCTATCATTGAAGTGCTGTACAAACGCATCAAAGTAACCGATACGCTTCTTGTAGATACTGACTTCAAAACGGATTACCTCACCCTTATGGCAGGAAAGAACTCAAGTGCCTTTTATCAAGCTAATCTAAAAACGTACGATTCCATTGCTACGCGAAATTTTGATTATGTTATGGCCACATGGAAGGACAAGGAAGCCCGCACACGGATGACTTCATACGAAGTAGAAACTCTTTTCAAGAATTTCCCGAAGGGCAAAGTAACCAATCACACCCGTCATTCCCTCTGTTCTTGGATATACGAAGAAGAATGGGAAAAGCCGACTTGGGAAATCACGGACAGTACCTCTACCATTGGCGGGTATGAATGTATGCTGGCCGTTTCCGACTATCGGGGACGACGCTGGTATGCTTGGTTTACACCGGAGATAGCCATATCCGAAGGACCTTGGAAATTATGTGGCTTACCCGGTTTGATACTCGAAGCCCGGGACGAAAGGAATCACTATCGATATTCTGCCATGACCATCAAACTGAATCCGAACCGTGATGTGGAGTATTTCAATTATAGTGACCGATGGAAGACGGACAGAATCACCTCGCTGAAAGCCCACCGTAAATACCTTCAGGAGAATACCAAGAACATGATTCTTGCAGCTGGTACATACGGACTTGACCCGAACAAGGTGAAGCCGGACAAAGAGGACAAGTCAAAGCCTCGTCCACATAAGAACTACGATTTTGAAGAAACCGACTATCCACACGAACCGAAATTTGCATGGGAAGAATAATTTGCATCCTGAGTTTCCTTTTGATGACTTGCTCCGCATTTGCCCAAAAGGAAGTGACCGGTCGCTTGACGGACAAGCAGACCGGTGAAGCCCTTGTTGGTGCCAATGTCATGGTGAAGAATGTGGAAGGCAAGTTGGTGAAATTCGCCACCACCCGTGAAGATGGAACTTTCCTAATCAAACTATCGGCATGGAGTAAGGGCATGACTATCCATGTATCTATGGTAGGGATGAAAACCTATACAGCTCCCCTATTGGAAGAAACTGGCAAGTTGGAAATCCGCATGGAGGAAGATACCCAAGAACTGAAAGAAGTGATTGTTAAAGCCGGTCGTATCCGTGAAAATGGAGATACGATTACTTATCGGGTATCCGGTTTTGCACAAAAGCAAGACCGGAGCATCGGCGATGTACTCCAACGGATGCCGGGTATCGATGTGGCTTCCAACGGAAAGATACAATACCAAGGAGTTGACATTAATAAGTTCTACATTGAAGGAAGTGACTTGTTAGAGGGCAAATATGGCATTGCCACCAACGGTATTTCGCACGATGCCATTGGTGCAGTCGAAGTGCTGGAGAATCATCAGCCCATGCAAGTGCTGAGCGGTCTTTCTTTCTCCGACCAGGCAGCCATCAACTTGAAGCTGAAAGACAAGGCGAAAGCCACTTGGTTATTGAACGGACATATCGGAGGAGGCTGGAGCAACCAACCGAAAGAATGTTTGTGGAACGGTGAAGCTTTCCTGATGGCGGTCATGGCCAATTATCAGACCATTACCACGGTCAAGAGCAACAATACGGGAATGGACTTGCGTAACCAAGTCATCGATTTCTTGTCGGGAGGACGAGGCACGAACTTGGGCGATTACTTCTCCGTCCAACTTCCCTCTACTCCCAATCTGAGCAGGGACCGGACTACCTTCAACCGTTCCTGGATGCTTTCCAGCAGTCATTTATGGAAAGTCAAGAAAGGTGAAATGAAGGCTCAGATAGACTATTACAATCATCGGGCTACGGCTTCTTCGGCTTCTACTTCCACCTATTATTTGGATAATGGAGAAAAGATGATCCGTGAAAGTCGGGAAGGAACGGAGCATGGCAAACAACTGACCGGTAAATTCATCATCGAAGCCAATGAGAAGACTCATTATCTGAACAATACTCTACAAACTGAATTGAATTGGGACGACATACGGACAAGCATGACCGGTACGCTTCCTAATTCACAATACGCCAAGATACCAGACTACTATGTGGCCAACCGCCTTCAAGTCATCAAGCGGTTTGGAGGCAAGCACCTTGTCACCTTTAGTTCGGTCAATGAATGGGAATCGAAGCCTCAACGCCTGTCGGTGGAATATCCCGACGAGAGCCGTTTCTCGCAACGTATTTCCAACCATGCCTTCTACACCAACGAACGGGCTTCCTACGGATTCTATCTGAAAGGATTCAACTTGTCATTGGAGGGCGGCATTCAAGGATATTTGCGGGACATGGAAAGCAATTTGGAGGATGCTATCAATGGGAACACAATAGGTGATGTAACCACCAACTATCTATCCTTGTATGCATCGCCTAAGTTGGAATATGCTTTCAAGAAAGTGGAACTGACTTTGCAATATCCATTCAACTACACGCTTTATAAGTTCAATGGACGTATCGGAAATCAGTCTGAATATTTCCATTCCCCTTTGTTGAAAGTTCGTTGGAGTCCCAATCCCCGTTTCTCTGTAACAGCAACGGGAGGACTTGGACGCTCGCCCATGAGTTTGCAAAACATTCATGATGAAGCAATTCTATCGGACTATCGCACCTTTACACAAGGCGTGGAAGATTTCTATACCAACTCACGCAAACAAATCTCCGGTAGAGTACAATATCGGGACACTCCACGTGGCTTCTTTGCCAATGCCATACTGATAAAGTCGTGGAGCAACACTCCTTATAAGACAAGCCAGCATTTTGTGGACGACTTCATCTTCCATTCGTATGAAGCCTCCCCTTCCCGTTCTCAATCGTTGAACATCATGGGGAATGTCAGCAAGACGATGGACTTCATGCGTGGTTCTATCGCTGTGAATGGAGGTTATTCACGAATGGCAAACAACATGGTATCGGAGAATGTTCCGACCTTGTATCACAACACCACATGGAATCTTGGAGGGCGCATCAACGGAAGCCTATCAAACTATGTCTATTGGTCTTATAATATCAAGTATTCAAACTCCCTACTATCCATGAATCGGGAAGAGATGCAAAGCCTTGACCGATACACGCATAGTTTCAGCATGAACATCAGCCCGATAGATGTCCTCTCTTGGGAAACGGAAGGGGAATATTATCGGAATGAAGTAGCCGAGGGTAACTACAAGAACTTGTTTCTACTCGACACCAAACTGACTTGGCAAATCAGCAAACGCATGGAACTGATGGCATCCGTCAACAATCTGTTCAATCGGAAAGAATATACCTATACCACTTATAATAACCTCTCCTCTATCGAATCGACCCGATACTTGAGAGGGCGAGAGTTTATGTTTACCATTTATCTGAAGAAGTAAAGGTTAAAGCCATCCTTCAATGTTTCTAGAACAAGAAAGATACGAAACAACTTTACTTTCTCTTATCATCAAAACGATCAGACCAAATGAGAACAACTATCTATATTATACTCGCAATCGTCTTATCATCATGTGCTTCTACTCGTGCCTTAAAGCATGGTAACCCGACTCTTGACGATTACAAGATATTTGAGCAAGACAGAGTGGGCAATTCTGAGAGACACTTCACATTCAAGGAACTGCCAACCAATACACGCTTTCTCGACACACTCAAACTCGACATGTATTTTGCTAAAAGTAATTCTTTTCAGCAGATGACCATTGGCGAATCAATGGAGTATATTGGCAAACCTTCTGCTGCTATCATTATAAAGAATGATACCATTCTTTATGAACACTACCATGGGGGTTGGAATAAAGAGAGCCAATCCACCGTCTTTTCGATAACGAAAACCATAACAAGCCTATTGTGTGGTGTAGCACTGAAAGAAGGTTATATTCGTAGTGTAACTGACAAAGTGACGGACTACATTCCAGAATTGAAGAAAGAAGACTCAATGTTCGAAAAACTAACAATCGAACATCTGCTTGACATGACCGCCGGATTGAAATTCGACGAATCATACAGTTGGAATCCTTTCTCCCAAATGGCTAAACTGCATTATGGGAAAAATACATTGAAAACAATCGGAAACATGAAATTCGCCAACACTCCCGGTGAACGGTATCACTACAATTCCATGACAACTGCCATACTGGGTATTGTAATAGAAAGAGCAACAGGAATACCTTATGCAGATTACCTTTCCGAAAAAGTATGGAAACCATTGGGAATGGAACAATCGGCATCCATTAGTCTAGACAGCAAAAAACATCGCATAGCAAAAAGTTATGGCGGACTGACTACCAATGTACGCGACCTTGCTAAAATTGGTCGTCTATATCTGAATAAAGGTAACTGGAATGGAGTACAAATCATTGATACTGCTTTTGTAGAACGTTCTCACACAAAGAAGTACATAGGCAGTAATAATGGTACTTATTCATACAATTGGTATTGGGGAACAACCGACCATAGATATTTCAAGGATAAAGAAAGTTTGCGACAATACTACAAGGCTTTCCCAAGCATGAAAATTGCCACTACAATGCGTAGTAATAAAACAGGCGATTATGCAGCGATTTTTCACCGTGGTGGATTTTGGGCTGAAGGATTATATGGTCAAGTATTGTATGTGAATACAGAAAAGAATTATATAGCCGTATTCTTGGGTGCCGACCGCATTGAGGATTATTGTTATGTATTTGACAGATTGTATGAGATTTTATAAACGATTCGATTAAAAAACAAAACATGATGAAAACATTCAGATTATTATTGGGATTTATCATCATATTCCCTATGATTTGTCCAGCACAAAAAAAGGAACTGCTTATCATAGGTGCCGGGCATGTCATTAGCTTACAGAAAGCCTTGAATGTGATTTATCCGGACTTACAAGTAAAATTAATGTCTGAATGATACATTTTCAGGAGGTACATGGGGAAGTGAGTATAAACATTTCAAGAGAGAGAAAGAAAAATGATTAAAGTATAAAGAGCCTATGATCTAACAATTCGCACAAATGAATGTTAAAAGCATTGCACTTCCCAATACAATGTATTACATTTGCATACACTAAAGTAAAAGCAATATGGAAACAGCAGTTAAAGTATCGACCTCTTTCCGTCTGAATGCAGAACTTGTTGAAAAGATGAAGGCAGCAGCCAAGGCTAGTAATAGAAGTCTGAACAATTTTGTTGAGAGCATTCTTCTTAACGTGATGTATTGCGACAACCCTGAAGATGTAACCATGGCTTCTATAGAAGAAGCACGGAAACAAAAGGATGCATACAAGAACGCTACACTGGACGTAAAGCCGATAGATCTTTCCAACGTAGAAAATATGCTTAAATCAATGGGAGTATGAAACAAATTATCCCTACTACTCAATATTTGGCTCACACTCCGAATTGTTTGGTCAGAAAAGACATTGAAATAGTTATATAATCAATACTATATTGTATGTTAGTACTTCCGGCACTTCACACTGAATCTCAATCGGTTGGAGTGCCGGAAGTTCTTGTTTTGTGTATTGAACCATAATCTTGATAAGTCTTAGGTGTATACAGTTTTGCTTCTGCATGTAAAGTTAGAAAGAGATAGATGCATTCTTAAATCCGTGTCACGGATTACATGATTTGTGTCACAGATTATATGATTCGTGACACGGATCGCTCAATCCGTGCCACAGATTTACTTATACATACTGAAGCATCGCCAAATATATACGGGAGTGTAAGCCTTTACTCCTATATGTGCAGGCCGATGCTTCAGTGTGGAAGCGGTGAAAGAGTTTTAATCCACACATTAAGACTCTTCACCACCTCCTTTTCCCCACATTAAGACTTTCAAGAAAAAGCACCACTGATTATCAAGCACTTAACACCCTCCCATTAAGACTTTTAATTTTTCGAATCACTAGGATTAAGATTTCTTCATCCCTAACTTTGTGCTACAAAATCATAAAAACAAAGAAGAATGAAAAGTAAAGTTATTGCATGGCTGATGCTGTTTATGACATGTATCAGTGCACAGGCTCAAACCATCAGCGGAAAGTTAGTGGATGAAGAAAATCAACCGTTGGCGTATGCTAATGTAGTCCTTCAACAAACGGATTCTATCTTCGTAAAGGGTGAAACTTCCGATGAAATGGGCAGTTTCCGCATTTCAAAGCTATCGAAAGGCGACTACCGACTGGTGATTTCCAGCATCGGTTATCAAACTCTGTATCTCGACTTACAAGGCTTCAGCCGTTCTACCGACCTAGGTACACTGACCATGAAAGATGCATCCAAGCAGTTGGACGAAGTAACCGTAACTGCTAGTAATGTTACTGCTACTGCCGACAAGAAACTGGTCTTCCCTAACCAACAACAGGTAAAGGCATCGGCCAACGGAGTGGATTTATTAAGAAACCTGATGATTCCCCGCCTTACCATCTCGCCTCTTACTAATAGTGTATCTACCACCGATGGAGGAATGGTACAATTGGCTATCAATGGACGGAAGGCCACGAAGGAAGAAGTCACCGCCTTGCAACCTTCTGAAATCATCCGTGTGGAAATGATCGAAGACCCAGGCTTGCGCTATGGAGAGGCCGATGCGGTGGTGAACTATGTGGTGCGTCGTTACGAGATGGGTGGTTCGTTCAGCTACGGTGGAACACAGAGCACCAAGAGCTGGTTCGGCAACCACAATGTGAATGGGAAGCTGAACTTCGGTAAGTCCGAAATCAGTTTTTATTATGGCACCAACCAACAATACTTCGAAGAACTTTGGTACAAGCGTACCGAGACTTTCACCTTCGAGGATGGAAACCAATATCATCGGCACCAGCAGACGGAACCTGTCTATTCCAAAGGCTATGACGGCAATGGCGGATTGACTTATAATCTCCAGGACGGAAATAAATATATATTAAACATCACCGCCAAGTTGAATCATGGTACTGACCCTACCCGTGAGGAAAAGGGAAAGCTCTATACGGAAGAATATCCGGAGCTAGTGACCGATCGCATCGACATGTATCATGGTTCGGATTTCACCCCTTCGCTCGACATTTATTATCAGCGCAACTTGAAGAACAAGCGGTTCCTCGCCTTCAATGCCGTGGGTACGTATATGAGAACTACTCGACAGGGCCAATACAAGGAATTCTTGAATAATGAGCCAATAGTGGATTACACTTCTTCCGTCAAGGGAAAGAAATATTCCCTCATCGCCGAGGGCATTTATGAAAAGAACTTCGACAATGGCGGACGACTGAATACCGGCATCAAGCACACGCAGAGCTATACGAACAATCTTTACGATGGAACTTTGTTCTACCATACCCGGATGCGTCAAGCCGTTTCTTACGGTTATGTGCAGTATAACGGTAAATGGCAGAAGCTGAGATACGGTTTCGGTGTAGGTGCTACCCGTTCGTGGTTTCATCAAGATGGACAGAAGGAGTATGAGAAATGGTCGTTCAATCCCCGTTTCAACCTCAGCTTTACTTTCAATAATCATTGGAGTACATCGCTTCAAGGGAATGCCAGTAGCCGTAACCCGTCGCTTGCTGACATCAGCGCTGCTGACCAGTTGATTGACTCCTTGCAAATCAAGCGAGGGAATCCCGATCTAGATACATATATGCAGTATGCCTTAAAATATCGCCTGAACTTCAACAAGGGCAAGGTGAATATCGGCTTCTCCAATAATTATTACTACTACGACCGTCCTCTGATGCAACATATCTATCGGGAGAATGGAAAGTTCGTGCAGAGCTATGCTAATCACCGTCGGGGACAACAGATGAATACCGGAATAAACTTTCGAATAGGTCCGCTTTGGGATATGCTTACCTTAAGCGGTGACTTTTCATTCAATCAACGTTGGGTTCATGTATCAATTATACACATACCAATCGGAACATCGGTGGTGAACTGACGGCTATGTTCAGTTATAAGAACTTTACTTCTTTCTTGTATTATCAACATCAAGGAGATAGTTTTTGGGGAGAAACACTGAGTGAAGGGCAAAAGTTACACATGGTCAGTGTGAGTTACCGCATCAAGAATGTGAATCTTGGCCTTCGGATGTTCAACCCTTTCAAGAAAGATCATAGCCAGATGACACAGAACTTCAATCAATATGCCGGATATACCGATGAATATCACATCGACGATATAGCCCGCATGGTACTTGTTACCGCTTCATGGAACTTCTCTTTCGGTCGTGACTACAAGAGCAAGAGCAAGCGCATGAGCAATAGTGACTCGGATAGTGGGGTAATGTAACTTTACTTTAAATATGTCTTTGGCCGATGATGCGCCTTCTTTTTTTAGAAGGTGTGTCGTCGGTTTTATAAAAAACTGCTATCTTTGTTCCTGACTAACGAAAGGAACAATGAAATACATACTCTCACTTCTGATAGCTCTCCTGCTGATGACAGGATGTCACCGTCCTGCAACGGGTGAACTCTGCACCGAACTTCAACGGGCAGAAGCCTTGATGTACCCTTACCCCGACAGTGCCTTGCACATACTTCAGACGATGGATATGCCGGGGGATGAACTTAATCGGGCGACTTGGGCGTTGTTCACTACGCAAGCGAAGTACAAGCTGTATCAGACGCAAAGCGATTCGTTGATAAACATCGCCTTGCCTTATTTTTTGGAGAATGGAGATACACAACGGAAGGCATTGACACTCTATTATCGGGCGGCACTTTATAAAGAACATAAAGACATAGAGAAAGCGCAAGAATTCTATTATCAAGCCATAAAAGAAGTAGAAAAAACGGAAGATTACGTTTTGGGGCATCTGATTTATGCCGGTTTAGGAGGTTTATACTTATATAGAGATTTAATTGATTATGCGAAAGAAGTATATAATAAAGCTTATGACTATGCC